>JBOGMI010000256.1:0-1482 GCA_050746645.1 Bryobacteraceae bacterium
CGCGAGCCCGCAAGCGGCGAGCAGCCCGACTTCGACCAGCAACTGCCGCAGCAAACGCCGCCGCCCGGCCCCCAAGGCGCTGCGCACAGCGAATTCGCGAACCCGGCCGCTCACTCGGGCCAGCATCAGCAGGGCCGTATTGGCGCAGCACAGCAGCAAAAGCAGCCCGACCAGAATTTCCAGGACGAGCAATGGCCGGCTGTACATCACCTTTAAGAACGACCTGCCCGAGCGCCCGCTTTCGACGCCAATCCGATAACGGCCAAAGAACCCGCCCAGAAATTCATGGGTGGGATCGGCTTCTTGGCGTACCGCGGCAAGCGTCGCCTTGAGATTCGCTTGCGCCGATTGCACCGATTCGCCGGGTTTGAGCCGGCCCATTACGGTTAGCCAGAAAGAGCCGGGATTGTGCCGCATCGGTTTCAGCGCATGGATCACTTTTTCAAACGAAAGCGGCAGCACGATATCGGTTCGGTCGCCGGCAATGAGTCCCTCGAATCCGGACGGCAGAATGCCAACGACGGTCACTGCCCGGCCGTTAATCGAGAGCGTACGCCCCAATACCGCCCGGCTGCCCTGAAAGTGGGTTTTCCAGTAGGAGTAGTTGAGGAGTGTTTCGTAGCCATTGTCCGAAGCGGAAAACGTTCGGCCCATGTAGGGGTGGAGTTGCAGCACGCGGAATCCGTTATCGGTCATCAGGGCGCCGTGAACAGTGGTTACGATGCCGTTTTCTTCCACCGCGAGATCAGCGCCGCTCCAGGCGAGCAGGCCGCGATTCACAGTTTCGTGCTTGCGTAGAGCATCATAGAGCGGGCCGGAGAGCCCAAGATCGGACGTGCGGCTATCGCGAAACGTATAGCGCACGAGCTCGTCGGGATTCGGTACCGGGAGGCTCTTCAGGATGACGGCATAGGTCAAGCTGAAAATAGCTGTGTTGGCGCCGATGCCGAGGGCGAGTGTAAGCACGATGATGGCGGCGAATGCCGGATTGCGGCGGAACTGCCGCATCGCGTAGCGGAGATCGGCTATGATTTCGCCAAGCAGGCGCATGCCGAGCGCTTCGCGGCATTCTTCCTTGTATCTTTGAAATCCGCCGAATTCGATGCGCGCCCGCCGCTCGGCTTCCGCGCGCGGGAGGCCGCGCCGCTCCAGATCGTCGGCGCGATTGGCTAGGTGGGAGCGGAGTTCTTCGTCTAAGTCGCTCTCGATGCGATGGCGGCGAAAGAGAAATGAGAACGGAAGATGAATCTTCATCGCGATACCGGTTGCCCCTCCCTTACGGTCGGGGTTCTGTTCGGAGTCTGGCACTCCACTCCTAATCTAGTTAGGAGTGTACAACGATTCTCCGGGCGTGTAAAGGAGCGCCCTGGAAAGGGCGCGGCAGCCTTGAAAGGCTGGCCCCACGGTGGTTTATGAAGTTGTGGCGGGAAGAGCTTGATTCGGAGAAGAGAGGTCGAAATTGTCAGGCAGAATCCTGGCGAG
>JBOGMI010000257.1:0-3962 GCA_050746645.1 Bryobacteraceae bacterium
CAGGCGCTTCCCAAGCGCTTCGAGCGCACGTTTCATACCGGCGGCGTCATCACGCTCTCCGGCCCCGATGTGATGCTGGCCGAAACCGTCGTGCGCGAGCCTTCGACGGCTTTGCCCGTCGCCGCGCCCGCGGTATCCGCCAACACCGTCGCGCAGCCCTACAACATCGAGATCAAAGGAGTGCACGTCCGCAGAGGCGGCGGCTTCGTCCCCTATCGCGTCCTCGGAGTCGCCGGGCATTACAGCTTCATGGCCCTGGCCCGGAAAGGCGGATTCCTGAAACACCCGAGAGTGCAGTGGTACGCCGGCTACCGGGACTCCGGCGACTACGTGCTGTTCACGCTCGACGGCAGACATGCGACAGTTCGCGAAATTCGTGGCGGCAAATCGTTCCCGGTCGCGCGCGCGCCGTTTTCCATGGATGACCGCGAATGGGTGCAGGTTTATATGCAGGTGGACCCGAACCGGATCGATGCCGAAGTGAAGACGTCCAAGAGCAAATGGGTCGATCTCGGCGGTCCGCGCGCCCGCCCCGGTCAGGATTTCACTAAGGGCAAAGTCGGCTTCTACATCCCCGGCAAAGACGAGCTAGCGGTCTCCGATTTCCGCTTCTCGAACAGATGAGCACATTTGTATGGCACAATGTGAGTGGCACATGCCTCAGAGGCGCGCACATATTGTAATTCCGGAAGATCTGCTTGCCGATATCGACGCACTTGTGGGCCAGCGGGGCCGGAGTGCGTTTCTGGTCGAAGTACTCCGTCAGGAGGTCAATCGGCGGCGCTTGTTGAAGCTTCTTGGCAGCTCCGAACCGATTCTGAAAGATGAGGATTATCCCGAGTTCCGCAACGGGGCTCAAGATTGGGTGAGGCACATGCGGGACGAGGATCTGCGGTTGGAACAGGAAAAGCTGGGAGATTGGCTGCCACGCGCCGACCGCGATCACTGATGATCTATCTTCCGGATACGAACATTCTAATCAACGCACTGAATAACAAACGCGGGCACAGGCAATTGCTGAACCGCCTTGTACTGGAGGGAAACCAGTTGTCCTGTTGCAGCGTGACGCTTGCGGAAGTCTATTCCGGTGTAAGGCCCGCAGACTTGCCGAAGATAGATACGTTTTTCTCGGCTCTCGCATGGTATCCGAATTCTCCATCTATTGCCCGCCGTGCAGGGCGTCTGCGTTTTGACTATGTCCGAAAGGGGATTGCTCTATCGCTGCCGGACGTTTTCATCGCGGCGACGGCACTCGACCATGGGCTGACGCTGATTACCGAAAACGGGAAGCACTTCCCGATGCCTGAGTTAAGGCTCTATCCCTTGCCGCAGACGAGCGGCTAAAAAACGAATCTCCCGAACCACTGAGTTCGTATTTGCGTATAGATCATCATGCTCCGCTCGCTCCCCGGCGATTTCCGGTTGACTGTGCGGATGCTGCGCAAGCATCCCGGTTTTACTGCAGTTGCCGTCGCGACGCTCGCGCTCGGCATTGGCGCGAACACGGCTATGTTCACGGTCGTCGATCACGTGCTGCTGCGCCCGCTCGCCTACCGCGACGCGAACCGGCTGGTGGCGATTCAGGAAATCGTTCCCGCTTTCGCCAATATTGCGCCACAGATTCCGGTGAATGCGCTGCATTTTTTCAATTGGCAAAAGAATGTGCATGCATTCGATCAGATTGCCTTGCTCGGCGGCGGAATCGTCAACCTAACCGGCTCGGGCGAGCCGGAGCGTATCCCCTGGGCGCAGACTTCGTGGAATCTGTTTTCGATGCTTGGCGTCCGGCCGCAACTCGGCCGCGGGTTTCTCAAAGAAGAAGACCAGCCCGGCCGCAATCACGTCGTCGTTTTGACCTACGGGCTTTGGAAGCAGCGCTTCGGCGGCGACCCGCATATCATTGGTCGAAAAATTCTGTTGAACGATGCGCCCTACACGGTGATCGGCGTATTGCCTGCCTCGTTCCGGTTTCCCAAGCTGAGCGACCTCTTCGCAATGAAAATAGGCGAAGAGCGGCCGGAGATCTGGGCTCCTTTCGGTCTGCGCAAAGACAAACTCGATTCAATGGGCGATTTCAACTATGCCTGCATTGCGCGGCTCCGCCCCGGCGTTACGCTTGCCCAGGCGCGCACTCAATTGAATATCGAACAGGCACGAATCGCCAAGCAGGCTCCAGTAAAGATTCAGCTTCTCGCGGCAGTCATTCCTTTACGAAGCCAGATTACCGGCCGCTCGCGCATGGGCTTGGAAATACTGCTCGCCGCGGTAGGCGCGGTGTTGCTCATTGTTTGCGTGAATATCGCAAACCTGCTGCTTGCGCGCGCCATTTCCCGCCGCCGCGAGTTTGCTATTCGCGCCGCCATGGGCGCCACCCGACGGGATCTCGCGCGCCAGATGCTGGTCGAAAGCGGCACCCTCGCTCTCGCCGGAGGCGCGCTCGGGCTAGCCATTGCCTATGCCGGAGTCCGGCTCATCGTCGCCTATGCCCCGGTTGTGGTTCCGCGTATGAGCCAGGTTCATATCGACGGCCCGGTGCTGCTATTCGCGCTCGCGATTTCGATCCTGGCGGCTTTGATCTCCGGCGTATTCCCGGCGTGGGTTTTCGGCAAAGCCGATCCGCAGGAAGCCATGAAAGCGGGAGCGAGAGGCACAACCTCCGGCTCCCATGCCGGCCGCTTGCGCTCGACCCTAATCGCGGTGGAAGTTGGTCTATGCACGGTCTGCCTCGTCGCCGGAGGCTTGCTCTTGCACAGCTTCGCGAACCTGCTGGGCGTCAACAAAGGCTTTCAGCCCGCGCATGTCGTGACTGCGGATCTGAATATGCCGGGCAAGCAGTATCCGAACCTCGCGAAGCGCGTAGCGTTCGAAAGACGCCTGCTGGAGGGATTGCAGAACATCCCCGGCGTCCAGTCGGCAGGCGTCGCCAGCATGCTGCCGCTGGCCGGCGAAGGCAACAACAACTTGGTCTATCTTCCCGATGTGAATGTGCCGCTCACCCAACGCCCTCTCGCAGACATCCGCGCTGTCAGTCCCGATTACTTCCGAACCATGGGGATTCCGCTCCGCGAAGGCCGCATGTTTTCTAGTACGGACGGCAAGCATCTGGTCGCCGTCATATCCGCCAAAACCGCGCAGCGCTTCTGGCCGCATGAAAATCCCATTGGAAAGGCGTTCCGTACCGGTAGCGAGAAGCGGCCGCTCATTCAAGTAGTTGGGGTTGTGGGCGATGTGCACGCCACGACTCTGAGCAGAGCGCCATTTCTCACCGTTTACCTGCCGTATTGGCAATATGCCCCAAATACCACTTCGCTTGTAGTCAAAACCAAAATGGAAACCTCGCAAATCGACGCCGAGATTCGCCAAGCCATCCGCGGCCTCGACCCGGCAATGCCCATCCCGCAAATCCGCACCATGAACGAACTGATCTCCGACTCCCTCGCGCAGCGCAAATTCCAGTTGGAGCTGATCCTGCTCTTTGCTTTGGCCGCCATCCTGCTCGCGGGCCTCGGCATTTACGGTGTCATCTCCTATTCGGTTACCCAGCGCACAACCGAAGTAGGCATCCGGATGGCGCTTGGAGCGCAGGTATCCAACATCCGCAGCCTGATCCTGCGCCAGGGCCTCGCGCCGGTTTTGATCGGCTTAGCGGTCGGGATCGCCGCGTCATTTGGGGTAAATCGCTTGCTTACCTCCCTTCTATTCGGCGTTTCGCCTACCGATCCGCTTACGGTAACCGGAGTCATCGTCCTCATCGCGGCGATCGCCGCCTTCGCGGCCTATTTGCCCGCCCGCCGAGCGACTCGGATCGATCCGGCAATCGCATTACGTTACGAATAGTCCGGGCAAAATAGTCCGGGCAGGGATTAGAACCCCTAGTACGCCAGCTTGCGAAACAAAAGTAGCGGATTCAAGTCTACTTACATTAGCCTAAGTTTAGGAGGAAGTCCGCAAGATGGATTTGC
>JBOGMI010000258.1:0-2278 GCA_050746645.1 Bryobacteraceae bacterium
CTGATCGGCTCCCTCTTTCTCACACGACTGGCGCGAGGCTTGCTGTTCGAAACCTCGCCGGAAGATCCCCTTTCCTTTGCAGCCGCTGTATTGATCCTGCTCCTGGCAGCGTTTCTCGCCGCATGGCTGCCGTCCCGGAGAGCCGCGCGAATCGATCCGGCTATTTCGTTACGGCACGAATAAGCGCTGCGGATGTTCAGAAGACCAGCTCCGTCACGATTCCAGCCACCGGATTCGGCTTTTTGCCGGCTATGTAACCCACTCCTACGCGAAACGGCTTTTGCGGTCCGCAGGTGACCTCGAAATTCCCGTTTTTCATGTTGCGCACTTGCACCGATTTCGGATCGTCAATCTCGAACAGCATTAGCTTGGCGTCGATTTTGACGCGCAGCCGCAGCGACTTGTCGTGGCACTAGACGTAGGTCACCGTGCCTTCGACTTGTCGCAGGCCGCTGTACCATTGCGCAGGCTTTCGATCGCGCGCCGCCTGCCGGACGTTTGAAGTGAGCAGGCGAACGACTCTAAACCAGGCGCGGCGCATCCATCCACTGAACCATTCGACGACCGTGACGCCTCCAATCGTCTCGGTATAGGGCGAATCTGTAAGCGTCTCGCGTGCCACTTCGATTTCACCGGCTCGAAGCAGGCCGCTTTCGAATCGAAATCAGGCGCTTGGTCGAATGTTTTGGTTCACGCGGAAAAAGTTCGTGGGGTCGTACTGCTTCTTAATGCGGGCGAGACGCTCATAGTTGTCCCGGTAAGCGGCCTGGACACGCTCTTGGCCTTCTTCCATCATGAAATTCACGTAGGCGCCCCTTGCGGAGTGAGGAACCAGGGCAGCCCAATAGTCCTTACACCAAGCCGTGATCTTTTCAGCGTTCGCGGCATCGGGATCCACGCCGACGATCACCTGCGCCAACAGCGCGTCGCGGAAACTATAGGCGGTATCATTCTTCCCTACACGACGAGCCGCGCCATTCACGGGGTACAGGTGCGTTGTGGAGAGCGTGGTCGGTATCCGGGACCCGTGCTCGACGAGCCGGGCGATGGCGTCGTCGCTCAACTCGGTAAAGTTGTGAGCTCGCCAGTACGATTGCAGACCAGGCCTAAGCAGGGGATCGAACATGCTCTGCACCACAGGGAAGGGCGCTGGGCCAAAATGCTCGAAAATCGGTTTACCGAGCGTGCGCATTGGCTTTAGCGACGCCTCGGCAGCCTCCGCCGATCCGGTGCAACACCACACGATTCCGCACACATTTTTCAGGTGGAGGTGTTCCGGGAACATGGGTGCCGGCGGAACTACCAGAAAAACGAAGAAGCCGTTTACATCATCGGGAGCGTCGGCGATGAAGCTCCGGTAGGCGCGCAGCACGTTCGCGGCTTCCTCAATCGGCCAAAACGTAGGACCGAAATGGACCATCTTGACGGGATGGAGCCGAAATTTGAAGGACGTGACGACTCCGAAGTTCCCTCCACCTCCGCGTACCGCCCAGAAAAGATCGGCATGTTCCATGCTATCGGCTGTGACAAAGGACCCATCTGCCAAGACCACGTCGACGGAGAGAAGGCTGTCAATCGTGAGGCCGTATTTTCTCGTCAGGTAGCCGATTCCTCCGCCGAGCGTGAGGCCGCCGACTCCGGTGGTGGAGATAAAGCCGGAGGGAGTAGCCATCCCGAACGCATGCGTTGCATGATCGATATCGCCCCAAACACAGCCCGGCTCCACGCGTACGGTTTTGGCTGCCGGGTCCACGTGTATTCCTTTCATCCGCGAAAGGTCGATGACCATGCCATCGTCACAGATTGCGAGGCCACCCCCGTTATGGCCACCCCCGCGAATGGCGGTCAAAAGGCCGTTGTTCTTTCCGTACGTAACCGCCGCTATAACGTCGGCGACGTCCACGCAGCGCGCGATGAGGCGCGGCCGCTTGTCGATCATTGCGTTGAATACCTTGCGCGCGGATTCATAAGCTGCATCCGAGGGTTGGATGAGGTCTCCGCGAAAAGAAGCCTTCAATTGATCTGTAGATTGTGCAGTCATAGATAGAGTCTCCTTGCTACGCCCCATCCATTTCTCCCGGACCGGGGTAGTGTAAATATATCAGTTTACATCTGCCCAAGGTCATAGCGCGCATGGCGCAGAGACTCAGAACACGAGTTCCCTGACTACGCCGGCGACCGGACCGGATTTCGGGCCGGAAATGTAGCCCACTCCTACGCGAAACGGCTTTTGCGGTCCGCAGGTGACCTCGAAATGGCCGTTTTTCATGTTGCGGAC
>JBOGMI010000259.1:0-7992 GCA_050746645.1 Bryobacteraceae bacterium
GGCAAGAACGTCCTCGATGCGCTGATCACGCTTCCGCTGGTGCTTCCGCCCACCGTTCTCGGGTATTATCTGCTCGTGCTGTTGGGCCGCCCCTCGCCCTTCGGCCGCTTTTATGAGTACGTCACCGGGCAGCCGCTTGTCTTCACCTGGGAGGCTGCCGTTGTCGCGGCCTGTTTGCATTCGACCCCCATCTATGTCAAGGCGGCGCGGGCCATTCTCGAAGGCATCGATTACCGATACGAATGGGCCGCCTTCAGCCTGGGTGCTTCCGAATGGCGGACCTTTTGGCATGTCACGCTGCCGCTCGCGCGCCGCGGCCTGGTTTCGCTTGCGGCGCTCGCCTTTGCCCGCTCATTGGGCGATTTCGGCGTCACCATCATGCTTGCAGGCAATATTCCCGGCCGTACGCAGACGCTCTCGGTGGCGATTTACAATGCCGTCGAATCCGGTAACGGCCATGTCGCCCGCGTGCTGGTGCTGGTGATCTCACTCATCGCCCTGGCGCTGCTTTGGTCCGCCGGTTATGCGGTCAAAGGTGGGACAAACGGCCGGTTTCTGCCGCCCGCTTCCAGGGCACGCCGCGGCGCATGATCGACGCGCGCCTGGTCAAACGTTTCTTCGCCGGCCCGGAGTCCGAATCCTTCGAGCTCAATGTTCACTTGCAGGCCGAAGCGGGCATCACCGTTCTGTTTGGCGCGAGCGGCGCCGGCAAGAGCCTGACACTCAACTGCGTCGCCGGATTCGCCCGCCCCGACGAAGGCCGCATCCTGGTCGGCGGCGATCTTTACTTCGATGCCGCCGCCGGCGTGCACCTCTCGCCCCAGCGCCGCCGCTGCGGCTATATCTTCCAGGACCATGCGCTGTTCCCGCATATGACCGTGCGCGAAAACCTTCGCTTCGCGGCCGGCGCCGCCGGGCGCAATCGCCTCCGCGGCTTGCAGCGGCATCGCCGCATCAACGAGCTGCTGGAAATCTTTCAGCTTTCGGAACTTGCCGCGCGCAGGCCCGCGCAGCTCTCCGGCGGCCAGCAGCAGCGCGCCGCCCTGGCCCGCATTCTGGTCGCCGATCCCCGCGCTCTGCTTCTCGACGAACCCGTTCGCGGGCTCGACCTGCATCTGCGTCAGGCTTTCTACGACGTGCTCCGCGACACGCGCGAACGCCTGAAAGTACCCATTCTTCTGGTCACGCATGATCTCGAAGAATGTTTCGAACTGGCCGATTCCATTTGCGTCATCCATTGCGGCCGGTTCCTTCAATGCGGCCCGCGCGAACAGGTCCTTTCGCGTCCGGTCTCCGCTGAAGCCGCGCGCACGCTCGGCGCCTTCAACATCCTGCCCGCCGAAATCGCCGCGCTCGATCCCGCTCGCAACAGCAGCAAGCTGCGAGTGTTCGGCGGCGAAATCGAAGGCCCTTACCTGCCCGCGCACCTGATCGGAGATCAAGGCTTCCTATGTGTTCGCGAATCGGAAATTCATATCTCCCAGTGCAAACACGGAAACGGAATGGCCCTGAGCCTGCTTGCGGCCCAGCCTTCTTCCCGAGGCGTTCGTCTCCGCTTGGAGCACGACGTGTATGCCACCATCTCCGCGGCCGGCTATGAATCGGTTCGCGGCGCCGCGTGCCTGGAAGTAGATATTCCTCCATCGGCAATCTGGTTCGTTGCAAAATGAGCGCATCTAAGCTAAAGCTGCATCTCCGCCTGAACCAGCGGCGTGACATATCCGCCAACTTCAATGCCGTTGATGCCCCTCTCGCCGTGGATCTGGACGTGCAGAATACTCCGGCGCCCCATTTTCGTTCCTTGCTCGCTAATGAATCTGGTGCCGCCGTCATGCGGCATGAGACGATGCCGCATCATGTACGCAGCTAAAGGTCCAGTGGCGCTGCCGGTCGCCGGATCTTCCGCAATTCCGTGCTCCGGGGCGAACATCCGGGAATAGGCTCCTTCCGGCGTCGGCGCGAAGACAAAAACACCATTCGGGTGCGGATTCGGAAACGCCAGCATCGCGATACCGCCCATGTCGAGCCATGCACGATCCACCGCTGCCTGACTCTTCAGCCCAACGAAAACGAAAGGATTACCCGCGCTCATCAGTTGCGGTTCGCAGGGGAACAGGTCATCGGAAGCGAGCCCCAAGGCTCTAGCGCAAAGCTCACGATCAAAGGTTGGGCCGCTTTCAATTGGTGGCGTCGTGAGCCAGATTAGCGGCCGGCTGCCCTTCTCCACGCGAACCGGGATCGGCCCGGCTTTCTCTTCGAGCACAAAAGATTCGCTATCTTCAGGCACAATCCCTTCTCTGAGCAAGAGAAAGCTTGCGCCGACGGTCGGATGACCCGCAAAAGCTACTTCGCGCCGCGGAGTGAAAATTCGCAACCGCGCCGCAAAGCCTGGACCTGTTGGCGGCAGGATAAAAACGGTCTCCGAAAGGTTCAGCTCGCGGGCGATACTCTGCATGGTCGCCTCATCCAGCACGCTTCCTTCCACGAACACGGCAAGCGGATTCCCTTCGAGAGGGCGCTGGCTAAAAACATCGACGACTTGATAGCGATAGGTCTGCGGTGCGGACGGCATGTTTCCAAGGATAGTTGGCGCTTCGGCAATCCGGTCCGTTGCACAATGAGTGAGAGCATGAAGCGGTACTACATTACTGACCGGAAGGCGCTTGGCGGTTTTCGCCCGCTGCTCGAAACCATTCGCGACCAGATGCATTTGGGAGTCGATTACATCCAGATCCGCGAAAAGGACATCACGGCGCGCGAACTGTTCGAGTTTACGCTGGCGGTCATCGAAGTGCGCGACCGCGAGGCGGCGGCGCGGCTCCCGGCCAAAGTTCTGGTCAACACGCGCGCCGATATCGCCTTGGCCGCGCATGCCGACGGTGTCCACTTGCCTTCCGGCGCGCCCCAGCAGACGCTTCCTCGTTTACTGATTGCACGCTCCTGTCACACGCTGCTCGATGTGAAGAATACTCGCGCCGATTTCGTCACCTTCGGCCCGGTCTTCAACACTCCAGGCAAAGGCGCGCCGCTCGGCCTCGACGCGCTGCACAGCGCTTGCCAACTGGGTAAGCCGGTCTATGCTCTGGGCGGTATCGACTGGGAAAACGCAGCCGGCTGCATCCAAGCCGGCGCCGCTGGAATCGCCGGCGTCCGCTTGTTTCAGGAACCGACGCTTTGAAGGGAAACGCAATCGCGCTCGCCTGTGCGCTGCTGCTTCTGGCGTCGTGCCTGCCTGGCCAATCCAGTGCGGCGCCGCCGCAACCCGGCCGCCTGGCCGATACAGTTTCGGCGCCGCCGCTCAAGATGGCCGGGAAATTCAAATACGCGATCACCGACGCTTTCGGCCTTCCCGGCTTCGGTGGCGCCGCCGTCAGCGCCGCGCTCGGGCAGTGGGAAGATTCGCCTCAAGAGTGGGGACAAGGCTTTTCGGGCTATGCCAAAAGATACGCTTCGGGGTTTGCAGGCACGTTCACTCTCCAGACCTTGACCTTTGGTTTGGAATCCGCCTTGCATGAAGACCCGCGCTATTTCCCCTCGCGGCAAACCGGATTTAAGCACCGCTTCTGGAATGCCGTCGAGCAAACCTTCTTTTGCAAAACCGACAGCGGCGCAACCCAATTTGCCTACGCCGGCGTGATCGGCGATTTCGCCAACGGCGAGCTCGTGAACGCTTGGCAGCCGCCAAGCACCACTAGTTTCGGCCACGGAATCGAGCGCGGGTTCATCAGCCTGGGCGTGGCCGCCGGCTTTAATTTCGTGCAGGAGTTTTTCCCTTTCACACGCCCCGCCTCCATCCGTCACCGGCATTAAGCCGGTGCACGTGGGTGAGCAAACGGAACCCCGAACGTCAGTGAGGGGACTGGCCGGCCCCTTCCTCACGGTCGGGGTTCTGTTTCGCGTGCCGTGTGCATGGATATCATGAGACTGGTGAGGCTTGACAAGTTCGCTCTGCTGTTATTGCTCGGCGGCGTGTCGGCGGGCCTCCAAGCGCAAGAGGCCGCGACTCTTCCGCTGCC
Organism: Bryobacteraceae bacterium; assembly: GCA_050746645.1. Taxonomy (GTDB): domain Bacteria; phylum Acidobacteriota; class Terriglobia; order Bryobacterales; family Bryobacteraceae; genus Bog-105. The sequence continues at coordinate 4,017 of JBOGMI010000259.1, forward strand.
TCATTTTGCATTCCAGGCTGCTCCGCCACGCGCGGGTCAATCGCAATCGCTTGCGAGCATCGCAGGAATCGTTCGAGATACTCACGGGGCCGTTGTTTCAGGCGCGCAGGTGACGCTCCTCGAAGAGGATAACGCGCTGCATCGCACCGTGACTTCGGATAGCAAGGGCGCTTTCACGTTTGCGAAGCTGCCTCCCGGGACCTACCAGGTGCAAGTTCATGCGGCGGGACTGAAACCGCCCGCCCCTGTCGATGTAACTCTCGCGTCGGGAGAAAAGCGCCAACTGGCGATCGCGGTGAGCCGCCTTCCCGTGCAAAGGACGACGATTCAAGTTGTCGCCACACCCCAACAGGTGGCGCAGGCGCAAGTAAAGCAAGAGGAGCAGCAGCGAATGCTGGGTGTATTGCCGAACTACTACACCAGTTACATCTGGAATGCCGCGCCGATGACTCCAGAGCAGAAGTTCGATTTGGCGCTCCACACCACGACCAGCGCGGCTACGCTTCTGGCCACCGCCGCCACGGCGGGCCTTGAGCAGCAGCACAATACGTTCCCAGGGTATGGACAAGGTTTGGAGGGTTACGCGAAGCGCTACGGAGCAGCCTATGCCGATACGATTACTAAGACCATGCTGGGGCGAGCGCTCTTGCCAGTGATCCTGCACCAGGACCCGCGCTATTTCTACCAGGGGTCCGGCACGTTCTGGTCGCGGGTGTTTCATGCGCTCCTTTCCACGGTCGTTTGCCGGGGAGACGATGGAAAGCTCGAACACAACTACTCCTACGTAGCCGGCAGCTTCGCGGCAGCAGGTCTGTCGAACTTCTACCGCGCTCCACAAGACCGGCAAGTGGGTCTCACTTTTCGTAACGGCCTGGTGATTTTGGGGGGCGGCGCGGCGGTCAATGTCTTGCGCGAGCTTTTTTCAAAGAAGCTGACGCAGAATGTGCCTAAGTTCGCTAATGGCAAACCGTAAATGGCAAACCCGGCCTTGGAGGATGCGTGATTAACGTGAACTTCCGTATCGAGAAACTTCCCCGCTCACGCCCGGCTCTCACCCCTGCATCAGTATCCTGCTGATGTCGTTGTAAATCACAAATACGACGACCATCACCAGAAACACAAAGCCGAGCTTAAAAATCGTCTCCTTCACCTGGATGCTGACCTCGCGCTGCAATAGCATTTCGACGATCAGCATCAGCAGCGTGCCGCCGTCCAGAATGGGGATCGGCAAAAGGTTGACGATGGCGAGATTCACGCTGATGAGCGCCATCAGGAGCAGAAACGTTATGGCGCCCGCCTGCGCCGCCTCGTTCGAGATCTGCGCGATGCCGATGGGCCCGGCTATCGCTTTCGAAGAAACTCGCCGCTCGATCAGGCTGCCAAGAACCTTGAAGATCATACCGGCGTTTTCCTTTGTGAAGTCCAGGGACTGAACGAAAGCCTGCGGCAACGGTAACTGCACAATTTGGGTCTTGACCTTCGCGCCGGCGAGAATCCCGATGCGCCAGGGAAGCTGCTTGCTGTCGTTGGGCTCGGGCTTTACCGAGACGGTGTTGGTTTTACCATTGCGCGCGTAAGTCAATGCAACCGGTTTGCCCTTGGAGTGGATCTCGGTTTGCCGTATGGTTTTCGCCGACAGGATCGGCTGGCCGTTGATTTTGAGCAACCGGTCGCCGGGTTGAAAGCCCGCGGCGGCGGCCGGAGATCCGGCGAGCACGCGCATGATCTCGACGTCCTGCGCGCCGCTCCAGCCGGCCTCGCCCATGCCGTACTGAGGATCCATTTTGGGAACGATAGTGAGGCGCAAGTCCTGGCCATGGCGATCCACGACGATGGGCAGAGAGCGATTGGCGTTAAACGCCACTTTGTTGAAGATGTCGTCCCAGGTAGGACTCTTTTTGCCGGCGATCCCGACGATCTTGTCTCCGGGCTGCACCCCGGCCTTGGCGGCTGGCGAATTCGGGGCGACGATGGTGACTTCCGGGTTCGTCGTGTCCACCGGCTTGGGGAAACCGTACATGTAAAGGCCGGTGACAATAACAACCGCCAGCACAACATTCATGAAGGGGCCCGCGGCGATGACGATAAATCGCTGCCAGCGCGGCTTTGTCTGCAGCGAACGCGGATCGAACTGCACCGTTCGACCCCATGAGCGGGATTCCGAAGTTGCCGGGCTGGCTTCATTGGAATCGGGCGCCATCCCCGCCGGCAAATCTCCGAGCATGCGGACGTAGCCGCCAAACAAAATGGCCGAAACCCGGAAGTCGGTCTCGCCCCGTCGGAACCCGAACAAACGGGGACCGAAACCGAGGCTGAACGTCTCCACCTTGACGCCGCAGGCGACCGCTGCCCAGTAGTGCCCGAGTTCATGAACGATGATCATGATCCCGAGCAGGACGATGACCCAAAACACTGGTCCTAAGAACGCCACGTTCTCGCTATTTCCTTATTCATTCGACGCCCCGGCCCTTGGCTTCGGCTCATTACATTATGCAGGGCTAGCGATAGACGGTCAGCGCGCCGCTGCCCAGCGCGCTTCGGCGAGCACCTGGCGGGCAGTTTCGCGCGAAGCTCGATCGATAGCGATCACCTCTTCAATCGACGAAGGCTCCGCCACGGGCTGGCGCGCCAGCGTCTCCTCCACCGTTGCCGCGATCGCGGGGAACGGAATGCGGCCTTCCAGAAATGCCTCCACTGCGATCTCGTCGGCGGCATTCAGCGTGCAGGTGGCGGATCCGCCGCGGTCCTGGGCTTGATAAGCGAGCTTGAGCAGCCGGAACTTCTCCAGATCCGGGGCGGAGAACTGCCACGTCCGCGGTTCGGTCCAGTCGAGCCGCGGCACGGGCGCGGACCCGCGTTCGGGATACGTCATCGCGTATTGGATCGGCATGCGCATGTCGGTCGCCGAAATTTGCGCCATCACGCTGCCGTCGTTGTACTCGACCATGGCGTGAATCGAAGACTGCGGGTGCACCACGACATCTACCTGCGCCGGTTTCAGACCGAACAGCCAGCAGGCTTCGATCACCTCGAAACCCTTATTCATGAGCGTGGCCGAATCGATTGTGATGCGCCGCCCCATTTTCCAGGTAGGATGGTGCAGCGCCTGTTCCGGCGTCACATTCCAGAGCGCGTCGGCCGGCGTTTCGCGGAAGGGGCCGCCGGAAGCCGTGAGCAGCAGGCGGGCCACCTCCGACCGCTCCCCGGCGCGAAAGCACTGGTGCGCGCCGTTGTGCTCGCTATCGACGGGAATCAGTTCGGAGCCCGATTGGCGCACGGCTTCCATCACGAGCCGCCCGCTAGCGACCAGAGCCTCTTTATTAGCCAGCCCCACTCGCTTTTTCGCCAGTACTGCACGGTAGGTCGCCTCCAGCCCAGCCACTCCAACAATCGCGGACATCACAAAACCGGTTTCGGCAGCGGTCGCGGCTGCGATGCGCGCGTCTGGTCCCGCATCGAGCTGGGGCCATTCTCTAGCGGCCAAACCCGACTCCCGCAGGCGGCTTCGGAGTCTATCCAGGGCACCGCTATCGGCAACCACAGCCACGGAAGGGCGGAATTCCAGAATTTGGGAGCACAACAGATCAGTATTTTTACCGGCAACCAAGGCGTAGACGCCGAATCGCCCAGCCTGCCGACGGACGACATCAAGGGTGTTCACTCCAATGGAACCCGTTGAACCTAAAATAGTTATGTTCATTTTGCAAGCCCAGCGAGCGGGTGGCCGGCGAGCCTATCGGATTCTTCCGAGAAAAAAATTTTGATTTCTGTAGACAAAATGCTTGCGTTCCACAAAATCATATTCTAATATTGGAAGTAAGCCAGGGAGGCAACTCCCACCAAAGCGAGACTAACCTCATAGAAAGACCCCTGAAGCAACACCTCCCTGGCGCCCGAAAGGGCCAAGTCTCGCAGCTTCGGAAAATCGATTCGGCAAAGACCTTCATTTTAACGTAGACGTAACGGCTCACTGCGG
>JBOGMI010000260.1:0-4535 GCA_050746645.1 Bryobacteraceae bacterium
CGGAAAGGCATCCATTTCCAGACCATGAAGCCATTGCGCCCGGTAGCCAAGGTTCTTCAGCGCCTCCGGCCCGGCGCAGCGAGGCGGTACCTGGTCCGGCGGAAACATGTCCCAATAGGGTTTAGGAGCCTGCTCCGGATCGTGCGGCGAGAGAAAGCCGACTTGCAGGATGAATGGCCCTTCGGCCGACTGATCTATGAAATCGATGGCATCGGAGACAATCCGGTAAGGGAACTGCATCTCCAGCGGAAACGGCGTGGGTTTCAGCGAGACGTTGGCTTCGAGTCCGCGCAGCCACTGATTGTACTTCTCGTATTCTCTCTGTTTTTCTTTAGGAGCATGCGGCGGAATATAGCCGTTCGCCAAAGAATATTGGCGCCAGAAATCCAGCTTTTCCTGCTTCAAATAGGTGTGATTCTTGCCGGCGAGACCTGTCTTGTAGCCCATCTCCTTGGCGACGTCGTAAAGGTCTTTCTTGAAGAATGCGTCGTGCGCATCGAGATTCATACGGACGTGCGTGGCCTCGGGCCAGCGGCCGGTGAGCATGCTGGTGCGGCTCGGGACGCAAAGAGGCGTGGTGGCGTAAGCGCGGTCGAAGCCGATTCCGCTTTCGGCGAGCGAATCCAGGGTGGGACTGGTGTCCAACGGATAGCCGGTGCGCTTGGTCAGCCCGGCGCGGTGCTGGTCGGAGACGACAAAGATGATGTTTGGCTTGGACTTCTCGCCAGAACTGTCCGCTGCCGCGGGCCGGGGCGAACCAGCCATCGCTCCCACGGTGCTCAAAGATGCAATTTTGAGAAAGTCTCTTCGTTCCACGTAATCTCCCTTAGGTTGGCTCGGTCGCAAGCCCCTCCCTAACGGTCGGGGTTCCGTTCCGGCATCGTGTTCTAAGCTATCTCAGCCGGTTTGCCGGCGCTTTTGTGCGGGGTGCGGATCAGGACGAACCCCAGAAAGATCAGCACCAGGATGCCGATGGCGTAAGAGGGGTGAGCAATGATTTGCAAATGCTCGCGCACCGAAGGCGGCGTGAATTGCAATCCGGCCCAAACCAATCCCAGAATCGCTTCGCCGGCAATCAGCCCGGAGGCGACCAGCGTACCGGCATTGTCGACACGCGCTTGTTGCCCTGAGTCGTATCCGCGGCGGCTGGCGATGGTATTGCTCAGCCAGCGGATCATGCCGCCTACAAAGATCGCCGAAGTGGTTTCAAACGGCAGATACATGCCTACCGCGACCAGCATGGGGCTGCGGACGTGCATGGCGATCAGCCCGAAGCCCATGAGCACACCGATGAGCACCAGCGGCCAGGGCATGTCGTGCCCGACGATCCCTTGCGCGAGCAGCGCCATCAGCCCGGCCTGCGGCGCGGGAAGCTGAGCATCTCCGAACCCGGTTCCACCCGCGCGGATGTCGCCCTGCTGCAGCAGAACCAGCGGGAAGTACATGATGAGGCTCGCGACGACCACCGCGATCAGCTCGGCGACCTGAATATTGCGCGGCGTGCCGCCGAGGATGTGGCCGACTTTGAAGTCCTGCAGTAACTCGCCCGCGACGGAAGAGGAGACGCAGACCACCGCCGCGACACCGAGCACCGCCGCAACGCCGCCCATGCCCGAGACGCCGAGCGCGACCATGAGCAGTGCCGCGACGATCAGCGTCGAAAGCGTGAGACCGGAAACAGGATTATTCGAAGACCCGATCAGACCGCACAAACTGCCCGAGACGGTAGCGAAGAAAAAACCTAGAATGAGCATCGCGGCCGCCGCCACGATTCCGCCCGCGACTTGATGCGAGAAGTAAATGTAAAGCAGAATCATGAAGGCGAACGCCACTCCGATAAGCGCAAAGACCACCTTCGAACTCATGTAGCGCTCGGTGCGCACAACGTCGGTTTGCTCGCGGCTCTTGCGCAAATCGCGAATGGCGCGCGAGAGGCCGGTGGCGATGCTGTGCCGCATGCCGAACAGCGTGGAGGCCGCGCCCACCAACATGCCGCCGACCGCGATGGGCCGCACAATGTTGCTCCAGACCGCGTTCGAGATATCGGACCAGGAACCGTGCGCCGCGCTCGCGGGCAGAAAGGCGGTAAGCTGCGGTCCCAGAAAGTAAATCAGCAAGGGAACGATGAAGCCCCAGGCAAGCACGCCGCCCGAAAATTGCAGCGCGGCGAGGCGCGGGCCAATAATATAGCCGACGCCGAGATAGGCGGGGCTGACGCTGGGCGCTGCGAAAGCCGTCGTGCCGCCAGTGTGCAAAATGTTACTGGTTGTGCCGCCCAAACGGACGTGGCTCGCGCCCAGTTGCCCGACGCGCACCGAAATCCCTGTATCGGCCGCAAATATGCCGAACCGGCCCAGCAGATAAATCAGGCCGCCCAGTCCGATGTTCCAAAACAGCTTCTTCGCCGCTTGCGCGCCGCGCTGGCCCGCCTTATGAATCTCCGATGCGGCGAGCGATTCGGGGAAGGGAAGTTCGGGGTCCTCCACCATGACCCGCCGCACCAGGGAGATAAATAGGACGCCGAGAATGCTGCCCACCAGGATGAGCGCGGTGGTTTTCCAGTAGGTCTCGTGAAAACCGAACGAGGGCCAGACGCCTGACATGAGAAATGCGGGGATGGTGAAGATGGCGCCCGCGGCTACGCCTTCCCCGATGGAGCCGCTGGTTCGGGAAATGTTTTCCTCCAGCAGCGAGCCCTTCCAGCCGCGCAGCACGGCCATGCTGATGACGGCGGCCGGATAGGTCGCAGCCACCGTCATCCCGGCGCGCAGGCCGAGATATGCGTTCGCCGCGCCCAGAACGACGGTCATGGCGAGGCCAAGCAGGATCGCGCGCAGCGTGAGCTCGGGCATTTGAACGTGCCCGGGCACAAAGGGTTTGTACGCCGCGCCGGCGGTTTGGGATTTGTCGGGTTTAGCTTTCATTGCCAAGGTCCGCTCCCTAACGGTCGCGGTTCTGAAGCGCGAACACAACCGCGCGCGTGAGCAAGCGGCAGGCGGCAGTTCACGAGCCCAGCCTCTTTCTGACCAGTTCGCTTAGCGCTTTCCCGTCCACCCGCTTGCCTGCCAGCCGCGCCTGAGCCGCTTTCATCACCGCGCCCATCTGTTTCGCCGAACTCGCACCGGTCTCCGCGATCGCGGCGCGCACCGCCTCTGCCATCTCTTCCCCGCCGGGAGCCGAGGGCAGATAGCACTCGATGATGGCAATCTCCGCTTCTTCCTTGGCCGCGAGATCCTCGCGGTTCCCTTTGCGAAACATCCCGGCCGCCTCGCGCCGCTGTTTCAGCAAAGTATTCAAAACCTGCATCCCGGCGGATTCGTCGAGCGGGTTCCTGGAATCGACCTCGTGCTTCTTAAGAGCGGTCTTCATCATGCGTAACGTCGCCAGGCGCGTTTCATCCTTGGCCTTCATCGCCTGGGTCAGGTCGGATTGGATTTGTTCGAGCAGGGGCATCGCCCAACATTTTATGCGGACCGCGCGAAAACCGGCGGCCGCATTCCGACGTCCCAAGCCCTTGTTATACTGAGCTAGCTTTTCGGACAGTCCTTTTTATCGATGAGAGTTCCCGGTCTTTTTGTATCTCTGCTAGCTTCCTGTTCTCTTCTCCCGGCTGCGAGTTTCGTTAACGGCCAAGCGGCGCGCGCGGTTTTCGGACAGCAAGCATTCTCCTATATTGTCGAGGGAGCGAGCCAGACACTTCTCGGCGGCGCCTCCGGCTTGGCCTGGGCAAACGTAAACGGCACGCCGGAGCTCTTCGTGGCCGATGCGAATGATATCAGCGCGGTGCCCAGCAACAACCGGATCATGGTTTTCAATACGGGAACCGTGCCTGGCATTCACGCCGATGTGGCAGGCTTTGCCGGGGCGGGCGGCAGCAGCCTTTGTCCACTGTGCGGATTCCCGGCCGTGTTCCAACTCGGCCAGCCGGACTTTACTTCGACGAATCCCGGGATCAACAGTGCTCCTTACCCGGGCACTATAAACGGACAGCCTGTTGTCCAAGGCTACATGAGTCTGCCGACCGCGGTCGCTACCAACGGCCATGTCCTCGCCATTGCCGACACCAAGAACAATCGCATTTTGATCTGGAACACGGTTCCTCAGAGCTTGAGCGTGCCGCCGGATGTCGTAATCGGAGAGCCGGATTTCACAACCAACACCGCCGGCACAACCCAATCCTCGCTGCGTGCTCCCGAAGGCGTCTGGATTCAGAACGGAAAGCTTTTTGTGGCCGACACCTTTAATAATCGAGTGCTGATCTGGAACAGCATTCCGACTTCGAACAATCAGCCCGCCGATATTGTTCTGGGGCAGCCGAGCTTTACCTCCGCGGCCAAGCCGGGCGACACTACATCAGCCACTCAGTTGAACGATCCTGTTTCGGTCACCTCCGACGGAACGCGCTTGTATGTGTCGGATCTGGGCGATAACCGGGTGCTGATCTGGAACAGCATTCCGACCACGAACAATCAGCCGGCGGATGTCGTCGTCGGCCAGAAAGACATGACGGGCACGGCGGCGAACAATAAGGAAGC
>JBOGMI010000261.1:0-2221 GCA_050746645.1 Bryobacteraceae bacterium
ACGAGGCCGAACAGACCGCGCGCAGCTTGCAAGAGGCGGCCGATTCCCACGCTTCTCTCGAAGGCTATTACTCGATCAATGAGGAAAAGCCGCCGGAAGATCCTCGTCTACCTTCAAAACCACAAAAGTGATGTCGTCGTGCTGCGGAGCATCGGCGATCCAGGCACGAAGTTCCTTCGCGAGAGCGGCCGTTATGTCCGGGATCGGAAGATGCACCACTCGCTGCAGCAATTCTTTCAAGCGCTGCTCTCCAAATTCTTCTCCCGCAGGATTCAGAGCTTCCGTCACGCCGTCTGTGAAGGCCATCAACACATCGCCGGGGCGCAGATCAACTACCGACTCCTCGTAAGCAACCGAAGGGAACATTCCGATGATCGTTCCGCCTGCCGTTAGTTCTTCGATCGAAGAAGAGCCGTTCGAACCGTCCGCGTTTTTCAGCCTGCGGATCAGGTATGGCGGATTGTGGCCGGCATTCACGTAGCGAAGCTGGCGTTTATCCTCATCGATCTGAGCATAGAAGAAAGTCGCATAGCTGGCGGCGCCGGTCGAGCGATGGAGGAAGCGGTTCATCTTCGCGGCAAGCTCCGGCAGCGAGATATTGTCTTCGGCCGAGAGAATGCGCAGCGATGCCTGGACTACGGCCATAATCAGCGCCGCCGCGATCCCTTTGCCGGCAATATCGGCGAGCGCGATGCCCAGGCGATGATCGCCGACTTGCAGAAAGTCGTAATAATCGCCGCCAACGCTGCGCGCTGGGAGCGTGAACGCATCGAGCGAACCGCCAGTCAGTTGAGGTGCCGTTTCGGGAAGCAGGCGCTTCTGGACTTCGATGGCGAGCGCAAGGTCGCGGCGAATTTTCTCTTGTTCGAGGACGCGCTCATTCAGACGCGCATTCTCCAGCATCAGAGCGAGTTGCTCGGCGCAGGCTGCAAGCAGGGCTCTGTCTGGACGGTCTGCAGGCGCGCCGAAAAGAAGCAGGCCGATCACATCGCGTTTGGTGCGTAAGGCAGCGGCAAGACACAGGCCGAGACTTTGGAGCAGTTCCAGTTCCGGCACATGCTGCGGCTTCCGTTCCCGCGCCCAGCGAAGCGACGTCTCCAGGTCGGCCGCGGTAAAGGATAGCGGAAGGCTGTAAGATCGGAGCCGGTTCAGCAGAAAGCCAGACTCCGGAATTGCGAACGCCGCCGAAGCAGTTGGAGGCGCGGCAGCTACACAGCGGTACTCGCCGTCGGATAGCTTTTCCAACAACAGCGCCGATTCAGCGGAGAGCTTGGCGCGAAGGTCTTCGAGCGAGGCATGAAGCGCTTCGGCGAACGAACCCGCGCGGCGGCTGGCTTCGACAAATTCGGTGAGCAGAGTCGAATCCAGCGCGGCCTTCGGCTCTTCGCGCTCGCGAACCTGCGCCAGCGCGCGCCTCGCCACCATCCAAATGGAATCGGTCTCGTTGCGAATCGCCACCATGGGCGAGAGCAGGCTTGCCCGCCAGCCGGGGATCAACGAAGCAAGCGCCGCAAAGAAAACCACCGCCGCGATGGAAATGACATACGGGGTCGCATCGACATGGCGGACGTTCAGGTAGCGCATGATGAGCACGGTGGCGCCGGCCACGGCTAGAGCGCCGGCAATCAGTCCATAAACCGACAACCGCAATCCGCCGCCAACGATCAGGCGCAGCAGATCCCGGCCCGTCGCGCCGAGGGCCATGCGTGTTCCGAATTCGGTGGTGCGCTGGCGGACCGAGTAAGCGGTGAGTCCGTAAATGCCGAGAAATGCCAAAAGTAATGCCGCCGCCGCGAAGACCGTCACGACAACCGACTCGATGCGCTGGAAAATCAGCGAATCCGCAAAGATCTCCGGCATGGACCGCATCGCATAGATCGGCTGATTCGGATCGACCTGAGCGACGGCGCGGCGGATCTCAGGCGCAAGAGTCGCTTCCGGCAAACTCGACCGGACGGCGAACTGCATGGGGTTCCAGGCGGCCAGTCCTTTGTAAAGATACAGCTCGGGCATGGGTGTTCCTCCAACACCTCTGTTCAGCACGGTGCCAACGACGCCGACGACTTGCAAACGGGTACCGGTTGAACTATGGAACCGACCCAGTTGGCCCACCGGATTCTGGCCCGGCCAATAGCGTTTCGCAGCGGCTTCGTCGATTTCTACCGGAATGAGCTTGTCATTCGTGTCATCGCGCTACAGCAGCCTGCCGGCGACCAAGGGG
>JBOGMI010000262.1:0-1825 GCA_050746645.1 Bryobacteraceae bacterium
GCGCGAGTCCGGCGGGGTTGGGTGAGCCGGCTCCGCCGCCCGAAGCAGCCTTGCCCGCAGCGTTATCCATCGAGTTGTCGGCAACTGCGGCCGCGATCAGCGGGCGCAGCAAGCGCGTTTTCGAAGATGTTGCGTGTGCTCCGCCCTCATTGTCTACTTTCAATTTTTTGGGATCGGCTTGGACCGCAACCACCTGAGCCGTCACCGGCCGTCGGGCGGGCGGATCACGAACAGCCACGATTCGCGGAAGAGGGAAGACCGGCGGCTTGATGTCTTGGATTACGAAACGCAGTCTGCCGCCGCGGTGCAGCAACCGCGCATGCCGTACGAAGGTGATCCTGCCGGTCACCTTCGTACCTTGAGGGAGAATCAACCGGTGATGCGCGCCGAACAGCGGCGCCGAGAGAACGCCCCGCATCGGATCGCCGACATGGGCATGAGCGGAGCTGAGCGTCGACAGCATGCGCACTTCGGCCGTCGAATTCGGAGCCGGTTCGGTTCCGATGCTCTGCAGATACTGGCGCGTGACAGCGATGGTTCCGAAATGCAGGCTCTTGCTCAGCACAGCGTTGAAAAGTGTGTCTTTGCGGTACCACTGAGGCCGGTAGGGAAGTTTGTTCAGCAAGAAATCCTCCAGCCACTCGCGGCGATTCCGGCTGCGAACAAAGTCCCAGCCGCCGTGGGTTCGCGCATTAATTTGGGAGTTCATCTGCTGCTCGGCCAGATGGCGCAAGCGGACCGCTTTGGCTGCGATGCCGGACTTCGGAGCGTGATGCCGCTTTTTGCCGGGGCGCGGAGGCGCATATAGCCCCGGCAAAGCGCGCGAAGCGCGTGTTTCGATCGCGACGGTTCTCCCGTCCGGCAAAATCAACTCGGAGAACGAAAGCTTGGCAATTTTCAAAGGGGTGAAATTGCCGCCCATCATAGCAGTCACGCGCTGTATGCGCGGAATCGGCTGAAGAATCGCCATCCGTCCGCGAATGACCGTGCCCATCGGGATCACGATCCGGTCGAATGACCAAACTGGCTGGGCGAATTTTCCCTCGGCCAGCGCGTCCTTCCGGAACCGGACTTTCTTAGTGAGATAAATCCGCAGCGGTGTTCCCGCTGCCACGTTAAGCGGCACTCGAACGTCTTGTGAGCCCGCCCGCGCAAAGGGGTTTACAACAAGGAGGGCACCGAAAGCCAACGTAATTGCGATACTTCTTACAAACACGGCACTCCTGGCTATCGACTGATATAGATACCACAGACACTTCGAGCCGGCTTTAATTTCTCGAGCGCGGAATGTAGCGGAAACCAAGAGTCCAGTCGCGCGCGTCAAAAATCGGTTGGCAGTTCGATGTTGGTATCGCCGTATTGCACTGGCTTGTTTCGATGAGCTGCATTTTCCAGATGGCTAGTCGTAGAAGGTCAAGCTTGTCGTCCGATACAGCGCTCCAAGCGATTCAGCGCGAATTCGAAGATCAAGTATGGCTGCTCTGCAGGCGGATGCCACAAAATAGAGAGGAATGAGGAACATCCGCGTCCGTTCCTGTGCATTGCTTGCTTTATGCGCCGCTGCGGCTTTTGCGGCCGAGCCGGGCACGGTTCATGTGCGCAACTTCGCTCAGGTCGACGCGCACATCTTTCGCGGCGGAGCGCCGACTGAAGCTGGGCTCAGAGAGCTTCGGGCGATCCACATTTCGATCGATCTGGATCTGCGCGAGCCGGGCAAACCCGAGGCGCGGGAACGCAGGGAAGCGAAGCAGCTCGGAATGAAATACATCAACGTAGGCATGCCGCCGCTCTCCGCGCCCACCCTCGGCGAAATGAAGCGCGCTTT
>JBOGMI010000263.1:0-3496 GCA_050746645.1 Bryobacteraceae bacterium
GCTGTGGAACTTCGGCGCGCGCTTCAATTGAAGCCTTCCGATTACCGGAGCCTTTATGCGCTCGGCTCGGTGTTAACCCGCCAGCACAAGCCGCGCGAGGCGCTGCCCTACCTGAAGCGAGCATTGAAGGTGAAGCCGGACTCCTCGGAGGCCGAGTATCGGCTCGCCAACGTCCTCAGAGCGTTACATCATCCCCAAGAAGCAAATGCTCTGCTCCAGGAATTTCTAAAGCAGAAGCAAGAAGGCGCACAGCAGAATATGGCCTCCGTGGACGGCAGCGCCGCCAACGCCTCCTTGGTCAAGGGAGATCCCAAAGCGGCGGCCGCAAAATACCGCGAGGCGCTGCGGCTCGATCCCAATAACGCCAAGACCTGGTTCAATTTGTCGGTCGCATCGGACGAGCTAGGCGATCGTGCCGAAGAGCGCAAAGCGCTGGAAAAAGCGCTTGCTCTCGATCCGTCGCTCACGCGAGCACACAACCAGCTTGGGCTGCTCGATGCAGCCCAAGGGAGGACGGCCGCTGCGGAAGCGCAGTTTCAAAAAGCCATCTCGCTCGATCCGCAGTTCGCGGATGCGCAAACCAACCTCGGCGTGCTCTATGGCCGTTTGGGCCGCCTTCCGGAAGCTGAAAAGCTTCTGCATGATGCTACGGAAAATAATCCGCATCTGGTGGAGGCGTTTCTCAATCTTGGCCTCATTCTCGCAAGTGAAAAACATTTCGCCGAAGCCGAGGATCGGCTGCAAAAGGCTGTCGCGCTTTCGCCGGCGAACCCGACGGCCCTGACTGCTTTGGGAATGGTGGAAGAAAAGATGGGCAAACCGGACCAGGCCGTCGCAAATCTTCGCCGGGCGGCCGACCTGCAGAAGAACTCCGCGGAGGCTCATCTCAACCTTGGTATTGCCTTAGCCGACTCTTACCGCCTCGAAGATGCGCTCGCTCAGTTTTCCATTGCCGAGCAACTTGCGACGGGAGAAGCATCGCCGCATTACAACCGGGGCCGCGTCCTGGTGGATCTGAAGCGCTACAACGAAGCGATCCCCGAACTTACAGAGGCTTGCCGCCTTGCACCGCAATATCCGGTCCCTTTCTATCTGCTTGGCCTCGCGGAGATCAAGACGGGCCGCTATGAGCGCGCTACGGAAGCACTGCGGAAATTTTTGAAAATGCAGCCGCGGGATGCCAATGCGTTTTTCCTTTTGGGTCAGAGCCTGCAAAAGCTGGGCAAAGTGCAGCAGGCGGTTGCCGCCTGGAAACAGGCGGCCGCTATCGATCCGCAGCAGACGGAGGCGATGTATAAAGTCTGGCGCGCCATGATGAAGATCGATCCCACGCAAGCTAAAAAGTATCGCGATCGCTTTGTCGCCATGCAGAAGCAGAAACAGCTTACAAGCCAAGCCGACACCCAGGCCAATTTCGCTTTGGCGTCGGCGAAGCGGGGCGATTATTCCCAGGCAATCTCCCAGCTTCGTGAAGCCATTGCCCAGTGCGGCGCCTGCCGGTCCCGGCCCAATATGTACAAAGATCTGGGACTGATTGAGTGCAAGTCCGGAGATTTGTCGAACGGACGAAAAGATTTAATAACCGCCCAATCGCTCGATCCGAAAGACCCCGATATTGTCAGAGCTCTGAAAATCGTCCGTGGCGCTGCTTCGCAAGACGCCGGTTCACGTTGATGTAGCTTGGAAACGAACTAATCGAAGTGATATACATATAGCCAGCCCAATTCGGTATGACATGCAGCAGCCGCTCGCAACGCGTAAGCCAGGAGAGTGTTCGGTCGAAATAGAGGAGGTTTTCCATGTCGAATGAGAGATCTAATCCGATGAACCGTAGAAGCTTTAGCTCGTTGGTCGCGGGCGGGATCGCTAGCGCAGCAGTGGGTGGATTGGGCCAGCCGCTCTTCGCAACCGAAGCCGGTCATTACCAGCCGACGTGGGACTCTCTCGAAACGCACAGTGTCCCGCAATGGTTTCAGGATGCCAAGTTAGGCATTTTCATTCACTGGGGACTCTATTCCGTACCCGCCTGGGCGCCATTAACTGGCGAACTCCTCAAAATAGACTCGGAGATGGCGTTCATTAGCAATCCCTATGCGGAGTGGTATTTGAATTGTCTCCGGATTGTAGGGTCGCCAACCTATAAGCATCATATTGCCACGTACGGGAAAGACTTTAATTACTATCGGTTTATCCCGATGTTCAACAAGGCACATGAGTCTTGGGACCCCGGAAGCTGGGCATCGCTTTTCAAAAAGACCGGTGCTCGCTACGTGGTCTTAACCACCAAACATCATGAGGGCTTCCGGCTTTGGCCTTCTTCTGTGCCGGATCCCCACGCTAATGGCCGGCAGCTCTCCTCAAAGCGCGATCTGGTCGGCGAACTCACCTCCGCTGTGCGCGCCGCCGGGATGAAGATGGGACTCTATTATTCCGGTGGGCTCGACTGGACATTTACTTCAAAGCCCATCCGTAATCGCCAGGAACTTATGGAGCGGGTGCCTCAGAGCATCGAGTACGCTCGCTATGCCGATGCCCAATGGCGCGAGCTAATTATGCGGTATAAGCCCGCTGTGTTATGGAACGACATCAGCTATCCCAAACTCGGCCAAATCCCAAAGATTTTTGCGTTGTATTACAACACGGTACCGGATGGCGCGATCGACGATCGATTCGGCGTTCCGTTTTCGGATTACACTACGCCCGAATATTCGAACTATCGAAAGATCACGTGGAAGAAGTGGGAGTCTTGCCGAGGTCTTGGA
The DNA here is from genome assembly GCA_050746645.1 of Bryobacteraceae bacterium. Classification (GTDB taxonomy): domain Bacteria; phylum Acidobacteriota; class Terriglobia; order Bryobacterales; family Bryobacteraceae; genus Bog-105. The sequence goes on from JBOGMI010000263.1 coordinate 2,763, forward strand.
TTCAGTTTTGGTTACAACCAGATGGAGGGGCCGGATCAGGTCATTCCGGCCGATCAATTAATCGCTCTGCTCGTAGATATCGTTAGCAAGAATGGCAATCTTCTGCTGGATGTAGGGCCGGAGGCCGACGGAAGCATCTCGAAAATTCAACTGGATCGTTTGCATAAGCTGGGCGCCTGGCTCGACGTGAATGGCGAGGCATTGTTTGACTCCCGTCCGTGGGTGCGGCCGTCGGCAATGACTCCAGATGGGTATGATATTCGATTCACCAGCAAGGGCGGATCGCTTTACGGGATTTTTATCAACCCTATCGGCAGCAATACCCTGCGGGTGCCATCCGTCCGCGCCGCCGAAGGCACAACCGCACAAATACTTGGGGGTTCAGCACGCGCTTCCGTCACTCAGAGCGGAAACGATCTTGTGATTACTTCTCCCGAGCCGCTGCCGGGGCCCTATGCAGTCACGGTCAGACTACATCCTGCACCTAAATCAGTCCAAGGACTCGCCCAAACAGGGGAACCCAGTAGCTTGCTTTAACTCAATGGATACGAAAATAGAATCGCCCTTAACTCGACGGGAATTTGCCGTTGCGCTTTCTGGCGCGGCGGTCGCGGCTGGGACAGTGGACGCTAAAGGCCGGCGTGAATCGAAACGCCGTGTCTACCTGGTCCCGAATTTTCATCCTGCGAGCTGCGGCTGGCTGACCACGTTTTCGAAAGAGCGCATGTATTGCG
>JBOGMI010000264.1:0-5263 GCA_050746645.1 Bryobacteraceae bacterium
TCGGTGAGGAAGAGGTTCTTGCAATCCCATGCCTGGCAGTGCGGGTTCAAGACGGAAGTAGACCGGTCCGCGCCCATCCGGGCCGCGCCGACTTCATGGATGATGGCGCCGCCTCGGGAGATGCCCCAGTTGTCCTCAGGACCGAAAGTTTCCATTGGCTCGCCTCCGGCAGTGACGATGATTTCCCGGAAGGTCTCGCGGGAGTATTTCGCCATCTGGATTTCATTTTCCGACCACTTGAAGTGAAACTTCAGAACGGGAATGCCCCATTCATCGACCACCTTTTTATCGATCTCGCAGTAGCTATTCTCATTGGGAATCATCTCGCCGCGGCAGGAGAAACCGACGAACGCGCCGTATATCTTCCGGACTCCGCTTTTCAACTCGCGGCCGTATCCGCCGCCCAGAAGCCGCTCGCTGCCGGAGAACGCCGTCGGACCGGGCATTCCGAACCCGCCGCCGAATTCGATATGGAATCCTCGCGGAAAAGGCAACTGATGCCGAAGCTGTTTGTCATAGTTCCACCAGGGCATATACATATGTATTCCGCCGGCGCCATCTTCGTTATGCGGAGGCAGGCTCTGCATAAAAGGGAAGAAGCCGCTGCTTCCGTCCGTACCGACGGTATCCATCAGGTACTTGCCCACCATGCCATTGGAATTTCCGAGGCCGTCCGGATGCGTCGCACTCCTTGAGTTGAGCAGCAGGCGGGCCGTCTCACAGTTGCTCGCGGCAACCACGACAACTTTCCCGCGCACCTGTACTTCGCGGCGAGTTTTCTTATCGATATAAGAGACACCGGTCGCCAGGCCGTCTTTTCCAATCAGGACCTCTCGCGCCATCGCATTGCACCTGACTTCCAGATTGCCGGTGGCCATGGCCGGAGGAATCAGGACGGTTGAGGAGGAGAAATTGGAGGATTGGGCGCAACTGCGTCCGCATTGGCCGCAGTAGTGACAATGCGGCCTGCCATGGAGCGGCACGGTTAAAACGGAGCGGCGCGCCGGGATGCAAGGGATACCTAATTTTCGGCAAGCTTTCTGAATGACCAGCTCATGGCAGCGGGGTTTCGGAGGAGGAAGAAATTTTCCGTCTGGAGTATTTTCCAAACCTTCCGCGCTGCCGTAAACGCCGATATATTCTTCGACCTTGTCGTAATAAGGAGCAAGGTCATCGTAGGTGATGGGCCAATCGAACCCGTGTCCGTCGCGCGTGTAGGGTTTGAAGTCATAAGGACCCATGCGCAAAGAAATTCGTCCCCAGTGGTTGGTGCGTCCACCGAGCGCCCGCGTCCGCCACCACGACCAGTCACTACCCGGAGCGTTGGTGTAAGGCTCGCCGGGAATGTGCCAGCCGCCATAACCGGGGTCGAAGTAGCCGTTCGGCTTTTCCGGCGTCGCGGCACCGCGGTGCGGCGCCTGATAGTGCCACTGAAACATGGTGGATTGCTTTGCGGTGTCCCACCACTCGCCCGCTTCCAGCATCAGGCATTTAGCGCCGGCTTTGGTCAGGACGTACGCGGCGGTCCCGCCGCCTGCTCCCGAGCCGACGATAATGGCGTCGTAAACTTTTGCGCTCCGCATCACTTCCGGCATCGACACTCTCCCAGGTTTTTACAGGCCGGCCAGCCATTTGGGCTGGCACAGTCTAAGGATTCCTCAGCGACTTCGAAAGCCGCCGTTGAGCCCTCCGGCGAATTGGGAGAATACCACACTCACATCAACGACGTGCGATTCCTTGTACTCCACGTAGAATAATTGTGGCTGGCGTATGCCCTATCTGCTGAAGACCGAACCTGACGTGTACTCTTTCTCCGATCTGCAACGCGAAGGCGAAACGCTTTGGGACGGCGTTACGAATCCTCTGGCCGTCAAGCATCTGCGCGAGATGAAATCGGGAGACAAGCTGGTGGTTTATCACACCGGCAGCGAACGCCGGGCGGTAGGAGTGGCAACCGCTGTCCGCGTCGATAACACCGACCCCAAAATCCCGCGCGTCACCATCAAGGCCGGCAAGCCGCTTGCGACTCCGCGTACACTCGCTGAAATTAAAGAACACAAGATCTTTGCCGGCTCTCCCTTAATCAACCAAGGCCGCCTTTCCGTGGTGCCGCTGAGCCCACAGCAATACGAATGGCTGACTAAAGTTGATAAGCGGGATTAACCGGCAGGCAGACGAACCATGTCGAAGTTCCCAGAACGTTGTTCCCGAAGCCATGTTTCGTACGCCAATCGGAGCGTAGGGCCGGCCCAAAACCGTCAATAGCAGAAGACTTCGGATTGGACGCCGGGTTCGGCGACGACGAGTCTGGTGAACAGCGAGCGGCCATTGAGCGCCTTATAAGCTGCGTTGCGGACGAGTTCGGGGTGATTGTTGTGCTCGCTGATGTGGCCGAGCAGAAGGGTCGAGACGCGGGAATCAAGGTCGTTTTCAATGAAATCCGCCGCCATTTCGTTCGATAGATGACCGCGGCGGCTCATGACGCGCTGCTTCACGGACCAGGGATAAGGGCCGACGCGCAGCATTTCGAGATCGTGATTCGATTCGAGCACCAGCAGATCCGAGCCGCGCAGATGGACGCGCAGCGAATCCGGAATATAGCCGAGATCGGTGGCGATGGCCAGTTTGATGCCTTCGGCGGAAATCGTGAAGCCGACCGGATCCGCGGCATCGTGCGGGATGGTGAAGCTGGAAACATCCATCTCGCCTACGGCAAACGAGCATCCGGCCTGGAATTTTTCGAGGACCGGAGAGCATTCGCCCCAATCCATGCCCTCCGCAGTACCGTGGCTGAGGTAGACAGGTAATCTGCTGCGAGATTTCTTCGCCAGCGCCGGCAAGCCGCAGGTGTGGTCGCTGTGCTCATGGGTGACCAGAACCGCCGAGAGTTCGGCGATGTCCTCTTGTATGCCGGCGAGGCGTTTGGCGATCTCGCGGCGGCTGAGGCCGGCATCGACCAGCAGCCGCGTCCGCCCGGCACGCACGAAAAGCGAATTGCCGCTGCTGCTACTGGCTAGAATGCAGATTTTGACGATGGATGGCCTCCGGTTTCCTTATCGGCCGCTCCCCTCGCTTACGCTCGGGGTTCTGTTTCCTCAAACAGATTCCAGCATAATTGTTCTCGCGCCGGATTTCTACAATAAAATGATGAAAGCGCGCGTTTATGTTTCCCTGAAGCCCACGGTGCTCGATCCGCAGGGGCAGACGATCTGCTCGGCGCTGCACGGGCTAGGCTACCACGAGATCGCCGCGGTGCGGCAGGGCAAATATTTCGAAATTGCGATTGCCGAGGAGGCCGCACGCGACGCCACCGCTAAAAAACTCGACGAAGCCGCCCGTGACGTGCTTTCCAATCCGGTCATCGAAGAGTACCGGGTGGAAATTCTGGACTGAACGTTATATGTGCGGAATTGTCGGCTATATCGGCAGCCGAGAAGCGGTGCCGATTATTGTCGAGGGCTTGCGCCGGCTGGAATACCGTGGCTACGATTCGGCCGGGATCGCGGTGTTGTCGGATGGCAGCGGGCTGGAGATTCGCCGCGCATCGGGCAAGCTGCGGAACCTCGAAGAAGCGATCCGGCAGAGTCCGCTGACGGGGCTGTACGGGATCGGCCACACGCGTTGGGCTACGCACGGGCGGCCGACAGAGGAGAACGCGCATCCGCACCGCGACTGCCGCGGCGAAGTGGTCGTAGTACATAACGGCATCGTTGAAAACTATCTGGCTTTGCGCAGGCAGCTCACCCTCGAAGGCCATTGCTTCGTTACGGAAACCGACACCGAAGCGGTCGCGCATCTGGTGGAAAAACATTTTCGGGGCAATTTGGAGGATGCGGTGCGCGCGGCGGTGAAAGACATCTCGGGAGTCTTCGCGATGAGCGTGATTTCGAGCCGCGATCCCGGGAAAATCGTCGCCGCGCGCTCGGGGCCGCCGCTGGTGTTGGGAGTCGGAGAAAACGAATTTTTTGTGGCTTCCGATGTGCCGGCGATTTTGAACCACACCCGCGACATGATCTTTCTTAACGACGGCGAAGTAGCTGTTTTGACCAAAGCAGGAGCCCGCATTACGGATTTCGAGGGCAATCCGGTCTCGCGCCAGACCTCGCGGATTCTTTGGGATCCAGTCATGGCCGAGAAAGGCGGCTACAAACATTTCATGCTCAAGGAGATTTTTGAGCAGCCGCGCGCGGTTCGCGACACTATGCTCGGTCGGATCGGGCTGGAGAGTGGGCGCGTGTTTTTGGATGAAACCGGCATTTCGGACGAAGCATTTCGCGCGGTGCGGAGCATCAAGATCATCGCTTGCGGCACAAGCTGGCACGCGGGTCTGGCGGGCAAGTTCATTCTGGAGCGGCTGGCGCGCATTCCGGTGGAGGTCGATTACGGCAGCGAATTCCGCTATCGCGATCCGATCGTTCCGCCGGAGACGCTTTCGGTAGTGATTTCGCAATCGGGCGAAACGGCGGATACGCTGGCGGCGCTGCGCGAGGCCAAGCAGAAAGGGTCGAAAACGCTGGCGATCTGCAATGTGGTGGGCTCGATGATCACGCGCGAAGCCACCGGCGCGCTGCTCACGCACGCGGGGCCCGAGATCGGCGTGGCATCTACCAAGGCGTTTAGCTCGCAGATACTGGTACTGCTGATCCTGGGCATGCATCTGGGGCAGGTGCGAGGGACGCTGAATCCTCAGACGGTTGGCGAATTGGCGGCGGAACTTGCCACCATTCCGGGCAAGCTCGAACAAGTGCTCGCGTGCGAAGCGATTTACGACGAACTCGCCGCGAGGCTATTTCGCGCGCAGGACTTTTTATATCTCGGCCGCGGCATTCATTACCCCATCGCGCTCGAAGGGGCGCTGAAGCTGAAGGAGATTTCTTACATTCACGCCGAAGGCTATCCGGCGGGCGAAATGAAGCATGGCCCCAACGCGCTGATCGACGAAAACCTTCCCGTAGTGGTACTGGCGACACGAGATCCGGCCTCGCGCGAGAGCCAGGTGCATTACGAGAAGACGCTGTCGAATATCCAGGAAGTCAAGGCGCGTTCGGGACGGGTGGTTGCGGTTGCCTGCGAGGGCGACGAGGAAGTGGCGCATCTGGCCGATCACGTGATTCGGGTGCCGGTGACGCGCGAGCTGCTGTTGCCGCTCGTCGAAATCGTGCCGCTGCAGTTGCTGGCTTATCACATCGCCGTGCGGCGCGGCTGCGATGTGGATCAGCCGAGGAATCTGGCAAAGAGCGTGACGGTGGAGTGAGGCATTAAG
>JBOGMI010000265.1:0-6824 GCA_050746645.1 Bryobacteraceae bacterium
GGACTTGGCTTCGTCGATGTCTGCACCTTTCCGGAATGGCATCTGGAAGCCGTTGAAGCCTGCGCCGAGGCAAAACGTCCGGTGCAGGTGCAAAAGCCGATCGCAACCAATTTGGAAGCGGCCCGGCAAATCATGGAGGTCGCGCGCGCGGCCGATATTCCGCTGGGCGTCGCCAGCCAGCACCGGTTCGACGATGCGACGATCTTTCTGAAGCGCGCGCGCGCCGCGGGCCGGCTCGGGAAACTGCTCCAGGCCGACGCTTACGTGAAATGGTGGCGCAATGAAGAGTACTACTCGCGCCCGATCAAGGGTAGTTGGCAGACCGAAGGCGGCGGCGCGCTCATCAACCAGGCGATTCATCAGATCGATCTGCTGCTGTATCTCGCCGGGCCGCTTGCCGCGGTCGCGGGCATCTGGCAGTTGGGTGCGCGGCATAAGATCGAATCGGAAGACATCGTGAACGCGCTGCTCCAATACCGCTCCGGCGCAACCGGCGTGATTCAGGCGGCAACCGCATTCTGGCCCGGCTATAGCGAACGTGTCGAGCTCCACGGCACGAAAGGCGCAGCGATCATTACCGGAGACCGGCTTACACAATGGGATGCGCTCGGCGACGAAGAAGCGAATGTAGCCGATCCGGCGCCCATTGCGCAAAATGTCTCTTCGGGGTCCTCCGAGCCGATGGCCATCGCGGTAACCTCGTTCGAGCGGCAGTTCGTCGATTTCGCCGAAGCGATTCGGTCGGGGAGCAAACCGCTCGTCGATGGCGAAGAAGGCTACCGCGCCCTTGAAGCGGTCCTCAGCGTCTATCAATCGTGCCGCGAGCGCCGGTGGGTGGAAATCGCCCGCTGATTTAGGATTTGGCTTACCATTGTAAGCGAAATGGAAACGGTTCAAATCTCGCTGCCCGCCGAACTACTGGAGGAGGCTGGAGTGAACCCGGCTGACGCTTCAAGAGAAGCGGCGATGCTCCTCGCATTAGAGCTTTACCGCGAGAACAAGATTTCTCTCGGGCGCGCCGCGGAGTTATCCCAAGTTCCGATCGAAGCATTCCTGGTTTTCGCCGGCAGCCACGAAGTTCCGATACATTATGGCGCCATCGATCTGGATGCGGATCGCCGCACCCTTGAGCGCTTGAGCTCGTGATCGTTATCTCGGATTCCTCTCCCCTCATTACGCTTGCTCGTGCGGGGCATCTCGAATTGCTGCACAAGTTTTACGAGACTGTGACCATTCCGCGGCAAGTTCACGAAGAAGTAGTCGTTGCCGGCGCGGGAATGCCCGGAGCCGAGGAAGTAAGAAAGACTGCCTGGATTCGGACAAACCCGCTCGCTCTCGATCCTTCGGCCGGCCTGAAAAACGCATGTGCTGGACTGGGGGCCGGAGAACGAAACGTGATCTATCTCGCTTCAGCGATTAAGGCCGATCTCGTTCTCATGGATGAAGAGAGAGCGCGGCGCCTAGCACGAAGCGCCGGGCTTACAATCGCCGGTTCTATTGCGATTCTCGAGCGCGGAGCAAGACTTGAGCGAGTTACCGATCTTCGAGCAGTATATCTAAATTTGCTAAATCAAGGAATCCGTTTTGATCCGAGACTTCTGGAAGCTAGCCTTGCTCGGCCTCGCGAAACTGAAGCCGTGAGTCTAACGGAGCAGATTTGGAGCGTGCTTTGTTGTATCTGCGGGAATTTGAGCGACGCCACCCTACACTGCTGAAGGAACTGGAGCAGGGTGAGGAACGTTTGCACTGGTTGGTTGCGATCTTCAGCTTTAGCCGGTTCCTTTCTGAAGAAGTGCTTCGGCATCCGGAATGGCTGCCGGAAATTGCGGAAATACACCGGGCGTTTTCTGCCGCCGATTACCAGCGCCGCCTGACGGAATTTGCCGCCGCAACCGGCGCGGATCTGGCGCAGTTCCGGCGGCGGGAACTGGTGCGGATCGCGATCCGCGATGTGCTCCAATTTGCACGGCTCGCCGAGATCACCGAAGAACTTTCGAATCTTGCGGATGCGATTCTCGAACGCGCGCTGGCCATCGTGACGAAAGACCTCCGCGCGCGGCATGGCGTCCCGGTTACGAAAGGCGTCGAAGCGGCCTTCACAGTCCTCGCCTTGGGGAAGCTGGGCGGACGCGAGCTGAACTATAGTTCCGATATCGATCTGATGTTTCTCTACAGCGGGAACGGTGAAACATCGGGACCGCAAAAGATCACGAACGAAGAATTTTTCAAGAAAGCCGCGAACCAGTACACCAGCCTGCTTTCTGCTCACACCGCGGCGGGTTTGTGCTATCGGGTGGATCTGCGCTTGCGGCCGGAAGGCAGGCTGGGCGATGTGTCGATGCCGCTGGCAGCCGCGAAGGAATATTACTCCAAGCGCGCGCGGGATTGGGAACTGCAGATGCTGATCAAAGCCCGCGTAGCGGCGGGAGATCCCGCAGCCGGAGAGGAGCTGCTGGCATTTGTCGAGCCGCTCATTTACTCGACCACGCTCGACTTCTCGATGATTGAGTCGATGTCCGCCACGCGCGAGCGTATCGGAGAAAAGCGGGCGCGCAAGGACGAGCGCAATGTGAAACTGACGCGCGGGGGCATTCGCGATATCGAGTTTCTGGTGCAGTGCCTGCAGCGGTTACATGGCGCCCGCGAGCCGGCGGTGCGGCACGGCGGAACGCTCCACGCGCTCTCGCTGCTGCTCGAAAAGGATCTGCTCTCGGCAACCGAATGCGCGCGTCTGACGGAAGCTTACTGCTTTTTGCGGCAGCTCGAACACAGACTGCAGCTCGAAGATGACCGGCAGACGCATTCCCTGCCCTCGGATCCGGCGGATCTGGATCGCATCGCACGCCGGATGCCGGGTATCGATTCATCAGCCTTGGAACCGCCTTACCAGGCGCGGCTGCTGCAGGAACTCAACCGGCATCTGGAAAGCGTGCAGAACATCTATGACCGCATCGTCCATGCGCAGCGCCCGCTCTACTATTCGCCCATCTCATCGGTTATTCCCAGCCTGGTCTCCTCAGGCGAGATGATGGCAACAGATATGGCGAACGATCGCCCGCAAGTTGCCGATTACACTTCGCAACTTGCGGAGCTGAGCCCGTTTCTTTCGGCGCAGATCGCACAGCGCCCCGAGTTGCTCGACGACCTCCGCCAGGTAGCGGAGCAGCCGGCGAAAGCATCGGCTTTCGAAGCGCTCGCCGCGCCGCTGAACGACCTCGACGCGCTGCAGCGCTTTTATCGCCGCGAGATGTTTCGCGTCCAGAGCGCCAGCATCTGCCTGCCCGAACCTGTATTTCAAACGCTCGACCGCACTTCCGCACTGACGGAGTTTCTGATTGCGCGTGCCTACCGGATTGCGCTCGGACGCGCTCTCGCTCATGCACACACTCATGCCACAGCAGAGAAGCCATTTGAAGATCCGCGGAACGAGATGATGGTGGCGGCGCTCGGGCGGCTCGGCATGCGCGAGTTCGATCTAGGCTCGGACGCGGACCTGCTGTTCATCATTCCGGACTCCGAAGCGCCGCGGCAACGTTTCTGGACCCGCGTCGCCGAACATCTGATCGAAATTTTGACCGCCTATACCGGTGAGGGCGCTCTCTTGTCGCTCGATACGAGGCTGCGCCCGAACGGACGCGAAGGCATGCTGGTACAAACCGAGTCGAAGTACGTCGATTACTTTTCCGATCAAGCGGAAGCATGGGAGGGGATCGCCTACATGAAAGCGCGCGGTGTGGCGGGCGATACCGAGCGCGCGACGGGATTTCTCCGCGACTTGCAACGAGCCGATTGGCGGCGCTGGGGCCAGAGCGGGCGATCGAAGCAGAACCTGTTTCAAATGCGGCTCCGCCTGCAGCGCGAGCAGGGGCGCGCGACGCCGCTCAAAGCCGGTGAGGGTGGATACTACGATGCGGATTTCATTCTGATGTATCTGCGCCTCAAAGGCGGAGGCATGTTTTTCAAAAGCCTGAACACGCCGGAGCGGATTGAAATCCTCGAACGCATGGGCCACTTAAAGCGGAGCGATGCGGAGTTTCTGCTGCGGGCGACGACTTACTATCGCGCTCTCGACCACGCCATTCGCCTGGTCACCGGCCGCGCCCAGGCGAAATTGCCCGATTGCGGAGAAGAGCGCGAGAGGATTGCGAAGCTTATGCACCGATGGACAGACGAACAGCCCACCGCGGCAAGTCTTGAAAGCGATCTTTCGGCGCTGCAGGCGCAAATGCGTCAGTTATTCGAATCGATTTTCGGGAGTTGAGCACTGGGTGCTCTACAATTTGATTGCGTCAACGATCGAGAAGCTGTACTAACAGTTCCGCGGTAATTTTGCAGTCCTTGAATATTTTGTTCAGGAGACCTGGCCCTATAATTTCACCGGAATGAACCGGTACAACGGTCGACCGCCCGTCTTCGTGACGGAGAAAGTGATGGCTACCGCGCACTCTCGCCACCGTGAACCCGGCTCGTGCGAGCGCATTGATCAGATCCTTCCCCGTCAAACGCGGCGTTCTGCTCACGCGGCGATGGTTATCCTCTGAATGCCGATGAACTCCAGAGGCTGTGCCGGGATGCCCTCCACCTCAAGGCAGAGTTCGACCGCTTCGCGCATCCGTGCCATGAGTTCGTCAAGCGAGCGCCCCTGTGTGTGACAACCGGGTAGCTGCGGAACGGAGCCGACGTATAGTCCTTCCGAGTCGCGCTCGATGATTACGTCGAATTGCTGCACGTTCTACTCTTCCTCCACCTGCATGTGCGCCTTGGCGGCGGAGACGATTTTTTCCATCTGCTGCACAGGCACGTAGTCGTAGTGATCGAACTCCATGTGGAACGAGGCGCGGCCCTGTGTCTTCGCAATCAGATCGGTTTGATAGCTGAGCATCTCGGCCATCGGCACTTGGGCGCGGATGGCCTGCATGCCGCCTTTGAGATCCATGCCGAGAACGCGGCCGCGGCGGCCGTTGAAATCGCTCATCAGGTCGCCGCCGAATTCGGCCGGAGTTTCCACCTCCACGCTCATGATCGGTTCAAGCAGCGCCGGTTTTGCTTGCTGCATGGCGGCGCGAAAGGCTTTCCGTCCGGCGAGCTTGAAGGCCATTTCGGAGGAATCCACGTCGTGATAAGAGCCGTCGTAGAGCGTGACCTTGAAGTCGGTTACCGGGAAGCCGGCCAGAAATCCCTGCTCGGCGGCTTCGGCGATTCCCTTCTCTACTGCCGGAATGTATTGCTTCGGGATGGAGCCGCCGAAGGTATCGTTCACAAAGGCAAACCTCTCGCCGCGCGGCAGCGGCTCCAGCCGAATCCAGCAGTCGCCGAACTGGCCATGCCCGCCGGTTTGCTTCTTGTGCCGGCCTTGAACGCTCGCCGAGCCACGAATGGTCTCGCGATAGGGAATCTTGGGCGACTTCAGCTCGACTTCCACACCATAGCGCCGCTTCAGGCGGCTCACCACGATCTCCAGATGCCGCTGGCCGTTGCCTGCGAGCAGAAATTCCTTCGTCTGTTGGTCGCGGTAAAAGCGCAGCGAGCGGTCTTCTTCGAGCACTTTCGCCAGCGCGGTGCTGAGGCGGTCCTCGTCGCTGCGGGATTTGGCCGAAACCGCGTAGGCGATCGACGGCTCCGGCACTTCGACCGGCTTAAAGGTGACACAATTACTCTTCTCGCAAACCGTATCGCCCGTCAGCGTGTCCTTCAGCTTGGCAACTGCGCCGATATCGCCCGCGCGCAGCTCCGATACCGGCTGCAATGCTTTGCCAAACGGCGTTGCGATATGCGCCAGACGTTCATTCACGCCGGAGCGCATGTTGATCAAATGCGCGTCATCTTTGAGCGATCCGCTCATCACTTTGAAATACGTGACGCGGCCCGCGAAGGGATCGGCCGCGGTCTTGAAAACGAAAAGCGAGCAGGACTCGTGCGGCGCAATCGTCTTACGGATCTCCTTGCCGTCCTCGACCGCCGCAAAGGGCGCGCGTTGCAGGGGAGAAGGCAAAATTTCAGCGGCGAAGTTCAGCAACGCGCTCGCGCCAATTCCTTGCGGCGCGGAGCCGCAAAGAATCGGAAAGATGCGCCGCTCGCGCACAGCGGTCTGAAGCCCCGAAACCAAGTGCTCGACCGGCAGCGTTCCGGTATTGAAGAACTCTTCCATCAACTCGTCGTTGCCCTCGGCGATCATCTCCACCAGCGCCTCGTGCGCCTTACCCGCTTCTTCTTGAAGCCCGGCGGGAATATCGCCCTCGGCCGAGCCCGTATACGCGCGCATCCGAATCAGATCCACCACACCTTGAAAATCCTTTTCGGAGCCGATCGGCAGTTGTACCGGAACGGCGGCGCGGCCGAATACTTCGCGGACGTTTTCCGCGGTTCGCTGGAAAGAGGCACGGTCGCGGTCGAGTTTGTTTACAAAGAAGACATTCGGGATTCCGAAACCCGCCGCGAATTTACAGACTTTTTCGGTAGACACTTCCACGCCGGCCACGCCGTCGAGCACGGTGACGCAGGCATCGGCCGCGATGAGCGCGGATTTGGTATCGGGCAAAAAAATATTGAAACCGGGCGTATCGATCAGATTGATTTTCGCCTTCTGCCAGGAGAATGCCGCGATGGCGGAGGAGATGGTCAGCTTGCGCGCAATCTCTTCATCGTCAAAGTCGGTAATGCTGTTGCCTTCGTCAGGCTGGAGGTGGCGGTCTGTCGCCCCGGCCGCGTAGAGAAGAGCCGATGCGAGCGATGTTTTGCCGCAATGCGCGTGCCCGATCAAAGCCAGAGTCCGGATATCGGAACTCTCGAAGACCTTCATAAATACCTCCAGACCGGCGTTGCGC
>JBOGMI010000266.1:0-2248 GCA_050746645.1 Bryobacteraceae bacterium
GGCGCAGCGCTTTTGGCTATTCGATGGACGAGCGGGGCGGCATGCATTTCCGCGAGATCTTGCCCAGCGGCATCGAACGCTTTCCTTTCATCGCCGCCGACGGCCAGATGGGCCAAATCCTGAAGGCCTACATCGACTGGCAGCAGAGCGGCGATCCCGCTTACTTGAAAGAATTTTGGCCCAAGGTCAAGCGCGCCATCGCCTTCGCATGGATTCCGGGAGGATGGGACGAGAATCGCGACGGGGTGATGGAAGGGGTCCAGCACAACACCTACGATGTCGAATTCTACGGCCCTAATCCTGAATGCGGCGTTTACTACCTGGGCGCGCTGCGGGCCGCCGAGGAGATGGCGAAAGCGGCGCACGATAGCGAAAGCGCGGCCGCCTGCCGGCGTCTCTTCGAAAACGGCAGGAAATGGTTCGATGCCCATCTGTTCAACGGCTCCTACTACATCCAGAAGATCGAAGGCCGTCCGGCATCCGAAATCGCGGCCGGTCTGCGCACCGGCGCGGGCGCCGAGAATCCGGAACACCCGCAATATCAGGTCGGCGACGGCTGCCTGCTCGATCAGCTTATTGGACAGTATCTGGCCGATGTCGCCGGCCTCGGCTCTTTACTCGATCCGGCGAAGATTCACAAAACGCTCGCCTCCGTCTATCGCTACAACCACAGAGCCGCGCTCTACGACCACGATTGCGTCGAGCGCACCTATGCCCTCAACGATGAATCCGCTCTGATCGTCTGCGATTACCCGAAAGGCGACCGGCCGAGAATTCCCTTCCCTTATTTCGCAGAAGTGTGGACCGGACTGGAGTATTCGACCGCGGCACTGATGCTCTATCGCGGCCTGCATCGGGAAGGCGTGGACGCCTTTGCCGAAGCCCGGCGGCGTTACGACGGCATCCGGCGCAATCCCTGGGACGAACCCGAATGCGGCCATCATTATGCGCGCGCCATGTCTTCCTGGTCCGGCATTCTCGCGCTCAGCGGTTTTCGCTATCGCGGTCCCGAGCGGCGCGTCACCATCGATCCGCCGCTCAGGCCGCCGGGCTTTCGCTCATTTTGGTCCACCGGCACAGGCTGGGGCGCCTTCTCGCTTCCGGCTCATGGCGTCTTCACTTTGCGGGTGATCGAAGGCAGTCTTCCGCTGCGAGAAATTCGCTTTCCATCCGCTGGCGCCGCACAGTTACAGGCTTCAGCCGGCGGCGAGCCGCTGCCCCACCAACTGCAGGCGCGGAACGGCCAAGCCATCGTCACACTGAAAACGGAACTGAAGCTCAAACCCGGAACGGAACTGACATTCGCACGGCGCGAAAAGTGATGCTGCCCGGCTAGCGCGTCTGTACACTTGAAATCGCGTGCCGCCATTCACCATAGCCAGGCAGTTGCATGTCTTAACCGCCATTTTATGTTTTGCGGCTCTGGCGCGCGCCGCGGAAGCGCCGCGCGCCCGCCGCATGGTCATCATAAAAATCGACGGCTTGAACGGAGGCCTGCTCGATCGTTACATGCACCAAATCGATCCGGCTACCGGCAAGCCTGAGCTTCCCTGGTTCGCATATATCTTTCTCGATCGCGGTACTGTTTTCAGGAATTTTTACTGCCGCGGCATCAGCCTCTCCGCGCCCTCCTGGTCGATCCTCGATACCGGCCGCCACGCCATCATCCGCGGCAACGTCGAATACGACCGCTATACCGGCAGAATCTACGATTACCTGAACTTTTTCCCTTACTATCTGAACTATGCCCGCAAACACAGGACCGCCATGCCGGGCGTGCTCGTGCTCGACCGCGCGGGAATTCCGCTGCTGAGCGATCACTTCGGATTCCAGCAGCGTTTCCAGAGTTTTCAGCTCTTTCAGAGAGGAGTCCACTGGGCGACCTTGGCGCACACCCTCAAGCGGCGGTTTTCGTCGCGAACCATCCTGTCGTCTATCGAAGGTGCAGGCTCTCCGCCGCTCGGCGAAGTACTCCTGCGCTCAACGGAAAAGCGGCTGGAGCGCGATCTGAAAAACCCGCGCATACTCTATCTGGATTTCTTCAACGGCGAGATCGACCACACCGGTCACGAGACCAACGATCCCGCGGCGCTGCTTGCGGCGCTCAAACATCTGGACGCAACTGTGGGCCGCATTTGGATGACCAGCCAAAACAGCCCGCTCGCCAACCAGACCGTCTTCGCCGCCGTCTCCGATCACGGCATGAACAATGTTCCGGGCGTGATCAGCCAGACCTTCAGCTTGCCGG
>JBOGMI010000267.1:0-2510 GCA_050746645.1 Bryobacteraceae bacterium
CGGACGAGGCGGGGTACCTCGACCACGGGGAGCGGGAGGCGGTGATCGGCGATGAGGGCCGTGAGCTGCAGCGGCGGCTGCTGCAGGCAACCTTCGGCCTCGACGCCGCCCGCGAGCAGCGCGAGCAGGACGTGACCAGCGCCGCCGGGATCCGGCACGGCATCACCGAAGACGGCCACGGCCGGGGCGTGACCTCGGTGTTCGGCCCGGTCCGGGTCACCCGCAAGGCCTACCGAAGCAGGCGCGAGCCGAACCTGTACCCCGCCGACGCCCGGCTGGCGCTGCCCGCCGACCCCTACTCGCTGGGGATGCGGGCGATGGCGGCGTTCCACCTGGCCGGGGGCGGGTTCGGCCAGGCCCAGGAGGTCATCGAGGCCCGCACCGGGGTCACGGTCGGCCGCGCCCAGCTGACCGGGCTGGCGGAGGACCTCGCGGCCTGGACGGACGACTTCTACGCCGCGCGGTCCCGCGACGCGGAAGAAGAACAGCAGCCGGACACCGACGTGATCATGATGCAGGCCGACGGCAAGGGCATCGCGATGCGCCCGGAGCACCGCAGGAACGCCGGCAAGGACGACGGCACCCGCCCCGGGGTCAAGAAGATGGCCGAGATCGTCGCGGTCGCCGACTTCACCCCCGCCGTCCGCGAACCGGAGGACATCGCCGCCCCGCCCGCCCGCCGCGGGGAACGGCCGGGCCCGAAGGCCCGGGACAAGTGGGTGTCGGCGTCGGTCACCGGGTCCATCGAGGACATGATCGCGGAGGCGTTCGACGAGGCCGACCGCCGCGACCCCCAGCGGACCCGCCAGCGGGTCTTCCTCGTCGACGGCAACAAGCAGCAGATCACCGCCATCGGGGCCCAGGCAGGAGAACGCGGCCTGAAGGTGCCGGTCCTGATCGACTACATCCACGTCAGCGGCTACATCGGCAAGGCATCCGCCGCCCTGCACCCCGGTGACCCCAGGGCCGCCGGCGAGTGGGCCGACGGGCAGCTGCTGCGCGTCCTGCACGGCCGCGCCAAAGCCGTCGCCGCCACCCTGAAATCCGTCGCCGCGAAAACCCGCGCGAACCCCCGTGCCCGCCACCTCGACCTCACCGACATGGACAAGGCCGTCACCTACCTGGACAACAACCGCCAGCACATGAAATACGACAAGGCCCTCGCCGCCGGATGGCCGATCGCCACGGGCATGATCGAGGGCGCCTGCAGGTTCGTCATCGAAGACAGATTCGGGATAACCGGCGCGAGATGGTCCCCCGACGGCGCCGAGGTCATCCTCAAGCTCCGCGCCGTCGTCGTCAACGGCGACCTCGACCACTACATGCGCTACTACAAGCAACGCTACCGCGACGAACACCACCTCGCCCGCTACAACGAAGACACCATCGACCGCCTCAACCTCGCCGCATGACCGAAACACTCCGAAATGGGGTGCTTCTTAAAAAGACGCACCCCCCTTCGGGAGTTACGACATAGTCATCGGTCGCTGGTAGTCCTTGAATCGTAAACTGTACAGTATTTACTTTGGCGATTAGGCCGTCTTTCAGTAGGTACATCAGTTGGATATCCCAGCCGCCAGGCAGTCGGAACTGATTTATGCGCGGATCCGCAGCAAGCATTGACAGTATTCGATTTTCGATCTCCCCGTATCTGCCAGAGATCAGCCCGAGATTTGCCTTGTATCCTTTCATTGAAATACGGTCTATCTGATGAAGTATGTCATATCTGGAGTGATCGTTAGGGCATAGGGCGATCAGATTCTCGAATGTATGCTCCCGAACTTCTTCCCAGGGTACTATGTGGGCAATTTGAACGGGAACTTGTCGACATGTCGGAATCACGCAACGATGTCCGGCTTCCATTAGAACGCGGCGCTTCAGAGCTACCGGAATAGCAGGTCGACCATTAGACATGTACCTATCTTAGCCGTGGAGTGCAGATGTTTTGTCGGGTGTAATTTGGCACAGTTCGGACGAATGCCGGAATTCGACCTAAAGAGTACGGCAACGGTGTGCAGCGTTAGACCAAAGTGACCAATCACCAGTCGTCGCAGGGGTCGGTTGCCCGATGACCGGGGCCGCGGCGAGTGTGTGCCTCCCGGCGACGCATCTGTGCCAAATACGTGCCGAAATCCACGGTGTCGTCTGCTGCGTCGCAGGTCAGAGTAGGTTCGCGAGCGGTCTGTAAAGTCGTCACTACCCGTTGGCAGTAGTCATCCGATCTCTTGCCGCTGTCTCCGGCTCTCCTGCATTACGATCCACAAGAGTCACCCGCATGGGTGATGAGTCGTTGTAGTGACGCCGGAGGCGAGATGAACACGTTGAAGTTTGCCCGTGAGCTGGCCCGGTTTGAGGAGCACCTTGACTGGATCACCCATGGGGGCGGCGGTCAGACTTACGGCGAAGACAGTGAGCTGGCGGCAAGCTTCAAGGTGCTCATCGCGGGACTGGTTGAGCTGGAGGAGCACCTTGACTCCGTGGAGCTAGCCTCGATCATTCAGGGGTCGGGC
>JBOGMI010000268.1:0-3549 GCA_050746645.1 Bryobacteraceae bacterium
ATGTCAAACTCCACCAACCAGTCATATTGCCAGCACCGTTTTCGGGTGGCGGCAACCGCCTGTTTTGCAGAGCGTCCGGGCCGCTATCCATACGAATCCGGATGAAAGATCGGCTCCAGAACTGGCTCGATGATGCGCTTGACTACGGTCTGTGCGATTCGATCAGACACCGTGGGAATACCCAGCTTTCTCGTGCCGCCCTTTGACTTCGGAATCTCCACCTGTTTCACCGGAGGCGGCAAGTACGACCCTGACGACATCCGGTTCCACAGCTTATAGAGGTTGTCCCTCTCCCGCTCTTGGAACTCGGCGATGCCGACCGCGTCCACGCCCGGCGCCCCGTTGTTCGCCCGGACCTTCTCCCACGCCTCGAACACGAGACGCTTGGGAATGTCAAACGACTTCACCTTCGGCTTGGATCTCTCCGTCGGTTCCTCCCCTACCGGGTTGACCTCCGGCTGACCCTGGTCTGCCCGGCCCCTTTGCTCCAGCCCCATTACAGGGCCTTCATAGCTACTACAGGCCGGTCCGCCCCTGTGCCTCGCATCGGTACTCTTCCCTCCGCGGGACCACCACTCCGGGTTCTCCCTCTTGCGGCCAGGGGGCCAACATCACCCATTTCAACTGACCGTCGGTATCGAGACGACAGGTTCTCCTGTTCCGTACCAGCGCCTACGACGAGCTCACGCCACCTATACACCGGGCACCGCCAGGCCAACACACAGGCCGCCGCCTGGCTTTGTGCACGCCATGCAGCATGCAATGCTCCCGGGGAACTCACACATCCCCGGTTTCGATGCCATCGTTCTACGTTTCGATGCGTCAGCAGTGGTTCACACACGTTCGTCTTCTCGTCGCATACCTGCCCCGCTCTCGGCGCAGGGAAGTGGCCAAAGTGTCCCGGCTGTAGTTATGGGTTATGAGCGCGCGGAAAAGGCGGTGCCCTGGGTGGGGACCGCCTTTTCGCGGATCATTGTGGGGTGGCGTGCCGCCCTGTTTGTCGGGTCGGGCGGCGACTGCTGTTGTCGGTCAGCTAGTCGCTGATGGTGGTCAGGTCGAGCGCGATGGTGTCGAGGCCGTTTCGGCGGGCAGGGGTGTAGTTGGCGGCGCTCTGCCATGGCTGGTCGACGATGACGGGATGCTCTATGTCGTCGACGAACATGGACCGCCACCTTTGCGTGGTGTCGGCGGGTAGTGCTCCGGTGCTGGTGGTGCCTGAGACCTGGTAGGCGAGCAGCTTGGGGCGACCGGCCTTCCATCCCAGTGCGTGGGGGCAGAGGAGGCGTCGATGTCCGTGGTAGGTGGCGGCGACGGGTCGGCGGGCGGTGAGCGCTCCTGCGAGGATGGCCCAGGTGGTGGGGATGGTGGCCAGGGTGCGGCGGTCGCTCATTGGTGGTCTCAGACGCCGAGGAGGGTGAGACCGAGCGTGGGGCGCCGGCCCACTTGGCGTAACGCTTGGGCGACGTTGATGACCCCGGCGAGACGCAGCACGCTGATGGCGAGGTTGCGCATCGTCGCCAGCGCCCGGGGTCCGGAGGCGGAACGCAGCTTGGAGGCGTCCTCGCCCATGGTGGCGTCTCGCACCCAGTGCAGGCCGTTCTCGATCGTCCAGTGGCTGCGCGCTGCCGCGCCGAGACGGGCCGTGCTGGCCCGCCTGGTGCTCACGCTGGTGACCGCCCAAGCGGTCTCTTCGCGGGACTTGCCGGTTTTGATGTCGATGACGTGGCGGTCGATGCGGACCACCGCTTTGACATGCGGGAACTCGACCAGTCCTTTGGGGGTGGGGGCCACGGTGGTGGTGCGGGTCTCGATCCGGCCGTGACCTTTGCAGGTATCGACATGGGGAGGTCCGAAACGGTCGGGGGGCAGACAGACGATCTCGTTGAACAGGCTCGGCTGGTTTTGCTTCACGAACAGCAAGAACTCGGCGTGCTTGTCTTCGACCAGGAACCTGGCATGGCCGCGCTGGGCGTGCAGGGCGTCCGCGGTGACCAAAGCCCCGGCCAGGTCCAGCCCGGTGAGCAACGGACAGAACAGTTTTATCTCGTTGGTCTTGTGATCGACTTGTTGCTGGGCGATGACCACCCCATGGTCATGGGTCACCGCGGCGAGCAGGTGTATCGCCCGGCCATCGGGCTGCAACGCTCCCCGCATGCTCTTGCCGTCGACAGCGATCCCCACAAGCGGACCCCTGAGGCGCTCACGGCGCCCTTCGTCACCGTCACCGTCGTCGCTGCTGTTGTCGGCACCTGTGTCGGCGGTGGGGGTGACGCTGCGGTCGCCGACCACTTCGGCGAGGGTGTCGCAGATGATCCGGTCGAGCGCCTCGGCATCGACGGCCCGCAGAACACGTTGGATCGTCGACAGCGACGGCGCGACCAGCCTGCCGGTGCTCGGCGAGCGCCTCATGTGCAACCGCACCCGCAGCTCATCGGGCAGGTCGGCGGCCCACTCGGCGATCTGCGTCGGGCCGACAGCGCCTGCGAGGATCGCCACCACGCACACCAACAGCATCGACGCCAGGCTGTGGCGGATCCCTTTCGGTTTGCGATGATCGACCAGGGCGCACAGTCTGGCGTAGAGCCCCGCGTCGCCCTCGATCACGACCTGGTTCAAGTCGACCATGGGTGCCCTCCTGTTGGTCCTGGCGCAAAGCAGTGGATGGTCGAAGCCCGCAGCGAGGATCGCCGCTGAGCTCGGGTAGAGCGGGTACAGCCAGCACAACTTCGCTTCGCCGTGGTAGATCCAGGCCCCGTTGCGTCGAGCGAACCCCGAGGTCTGCCCCGCCAGGGCGAAATTGGCCGCCTTGTAGCAGGCGCCGGGGTGGCGGGCGGGGTCGGTGAAGGTCTCGACCAGGAGCACCCGATGCCCCCAGGCCGCCATCGCATCGCCGCTCAACCGGCGCAGACAGCGGGCCAGCACCGCGGACGCCAGGTTCGGGCGTCTCGCCTCCGGTAGCACACAGAACCGCTGGTTGTTCATCACGTAGCGCAGCCGGCGGTTCTTGGTCTCCTCGGACCACCCCACGTAGGCCTCCCGGGCACCGAGAGACAGCGCGGCGGCACCGAAACCGACGAGCGCGACCCACTCGCCGTCCTCGACTGCCACATACCTCAGCGCTCGGCCGTACAGGCCCCGACCCAAGAAGTGGTGCTCGTCCAACAGTCCGTCGAAGCGGGCGACCTCATCAGCTCGCACCAAGCGAACACCGAGGTCGCCGCCCCGCTCAAAACGATCCGATCTCACCCCCCAGCTTGTAGCACCCCCCGTCGCCCATGTCCAGCACCCACACGAAAGCCCAGGTCGGGCAGGGTCAGACGGATACTTTGCCCGACTCCCTGATTGGGGGGTGCATAGTGAGAGCGCCGGGATAAACCGGCATGGAGAAAGGAATGAAAGAGTCCGACATCGAAGGAGTAGCGACCCACGGTGGCCCCGAGTGATGCGTCGACGTCCGTGAGGGCGGAGGCGAAGCGTTTACAGGGGTACGTGCAGGCCGGGCTATTGAGCCGCGAAATCAAGGAGTTCGGGGTGCCGACGCCGTTAACT
>JBOGMI010000269.1:0-1538 GCA_050746645.1 Bryobacteraceae bacterium
ATCGCGTCATCTATAAGCTGCGCGAGCTGAAGGGCGTCGATGAGCTGGGCGGCACCATGCGTCTGGGCGCTTATACCTGCCAATTGGCCGAGGGTAGCTTCGCCGAGCGCGCCTACGGCGTTACCGAAATCAGCGAGCGCCACCGCCACCGCTACGAATTCAATCGCGAATTCGAGCCGGTGCTTACGTGCTACGGCATGCGTCTGACCGGCCATACGCCGGACGGCGTCTATGTCGAAATTTGCGAAGTGCCGGATCATCCGTGGTTCCTTGGCTGCCAGTTCCATCCCGAGTTCAAGTCGAAACCGCTCGAGCCGCATCCTTTGTTCACCGCGTTTCTCGGGGCGGCGCTGAAGCATAGAGAACACCGCTTGCGCGGCCCGCGCGAGAGTACTACGACGATAGAGTACTCGCATGCCGGGTAAGACCTGCTTAGAGGAAATGCAGCGTGACCGTCCTTGCCGGTGACGTCTCCTTCTCCAATAGCGCCGAAGTTGCGTTGATCGCCGGACCCTGTGTCATCGAAAGCGAAGAGCACGTGCTGCACATGGCTCATGCCATCCGCGCCATCGCCGGCCGCTTCGTGTTCAAAGCTTCTTTCGACAAGGCCAACCGCAGCAGCGTGAATAGCTATCGGGGCCCTGGTCTGAAAGAAGGGCTTCGCATCCTTTCCGAAGTGCGTAAGCTGGGCATCCCGGTGCTCACCGACATCCACGAGCCGGCGCAAGCCGAGCCCGCGGCCGAGGCCGTCGATATTTTGCAGATCCCGGCGTTCCTGTGCCGGCAAACCGATCTGCTCGTCGCCGCCGGCAAAACGGGGCGCACGATAAACATCAAGAAGGGCCAGTTTCTCGCACCTGCCGATATCGCCCGCGCTGCCGAAAAAGTCGCCAGCACCGGGAACCAGAAAATCCTGCTTACCGAGCGCGGTTTCTCGTTCGGCTACAACAATCTTGTGGTCGATATGCGCAGTCTGCCGATCATGGCCGCGGCCGGCTATCCGGTGATTTTCGACGCGACTCATAGCGTGCAACTGCCGGGCGCGGCCGGGAATGTTTCGGGCGGCCAGCCCCAGTTCATCGAGCCGCTGGCACGTGCCGCGGTCGCGGTCGGTGTGGCAGGACTCTTTATCGAAGTTCACGATGCGCCTGAGCGCGCGCTCTCCGACGGCGCGAACGCGCTCCGGCTCGACCGCTTAGGCTCGCTTTGGCAGCGGCTCAGGGCGATAGACGCCGTGGTGAAACAGAACGCTGACCGTTAGCGAGGTGGCGTCCCATTCCACGCCGAAATCCTCCGGATCGTCGTATCATAAGGGAAACGTAATTCTTATGCCGGTACCGATGCGGAAATGCCGCACCAGCTTCCGGTATTCGCCGTAGATCCGCGGCAGGTGTCCGACAACTTCCGCCAGCCCCACCACCGAAAGGTTCGCCGCGTCCACCACGGCCTCGGCTCCGGCCCCGCGCAGCTTCGGCCCCGCACAGCCATAAAACCGGGAATCGGGCGCCAGATCCCGCAGGTACGAAACCACACCTGCC
>JBOGMI010000270.1:0-2128 GCA_050746645.1 Bryobacteraceae bacterium
ACCTCGATGCTGCAGGCGCATTACCTGGTCCAGCGCCTGTTCTACGTCCCGGTCGTCTATGCCGGTCTCTATTTCGGCTGGAGGGCCGGATTGATTGCGGGAATTCTGGCCGGCCTCGCATATCTTCCTCAAATTCTCGAAACCTCGCGGCTGCATCCGTCCTACTCGATCAATCAGTACGCCGAAGTCGGCCTGTTTTTGATCGCCGGCGTCGTCTCCGGCTTGCTCGCCGATCGCGAGCGCCGCCGTAAGAGAGTCCTGCAGGAAACAAACGAGCAGTTATCCCGCGTCTATGGCGAGTTACAGGATAATTTCGAACGCATGAAGCGCGCCGAGCGCCTGTACGCCCTGGGACAGCTCTCTGCCGGATTGGCTCACGAGATCCGCAATCCGCTGGCAGGCATCGAAGGCGCCGCGGCGATTCTTTTGCGCGAGCAGCCGTCCGAAAACCGAAGAATCGAGTTTCTCCAGATCATTCAAAAAGAGTGCCGCCGTTTGAACCGCCTGCTGACCAATTTTCTCGCCTTTGCCAAGCCGCGCCCTCCGGCATTGGCCATGGTTCCCGTCGAGCAGGTGCTCGATGGCGTCATCGTGCTGGCCGGGCACGCGATCCGCGGCAGCACCATCCGCCTGCGCAAGGAGATCGCGCCCGACCTGACCGAACTCGAATGCGATTCCGAGCAGTTGATCCAAATTCTGTTGAACCTCACCATTAACGCCATCCAGGCCATGCCCGAAGGCGGAGAGATCCTGCTTTCGGCCCAGCGTCAGAATGGAAATGCGGTGATTGCCGTGCGCGATCAGGGCGGGGGAATCGGCGAGGCGGATTTGGAAAAAATATTCGATCCCTTCTTTACGACAAAAGAAACAGGAACCGGCCTCGGACTTCCGGTAGCCTACCAGATCGCGGTGGCCCAGGGAGGGCTGCTCCATGTGGAGAAGAATCCCGATAAAGGCATGACCTTTTCTCTGCGCCTCCCGCTGGCTCATCGGGGGCAATGGCAATGACCCCGCGCATTCTGGTGGTCGATGACGACGAGAGCCTCCGGCGAGTAACTCAAGTGCAGCTTGAGCAAGCCGGCTTTCAGACCCAAACCGCTGCCGATGGAAGCGAAGCCCTCGCCGCGCTCCAGAAAGCGCCCGTCCAGCTTGTCATTACCGATCTGAAGATGCCCGGCATGTCCGGACTCGAACTGCTGCGCCGCATTCGTGCCGAGTATCCCGAAGTGGTGGTTGTGGTGATTACCGCCTACGGCACGGTGGAAAGTGCTGTCGAAGCCATGCGCGCGGGCGCTTACGATTACATCACGAAGCCGGTTCATCCGGAAGAGTTGGAGCTGGTTGCCAAAAGAGCGCTTCAGCATTTGCAACTGCTCGAAGAAAACCGCGCCTTGCGCAGCAGCCTCGACGCCAAGTACGGGTTCGAGAGCATCATTGGCCGTTCCCGTTCGCTGCTTTATGTCTTGGACATGGCCGCGCGCGCGGCGCAGACCGATGCCACGGTTGTGATTCACGGCGAAACCGGCACCGGAAAGGAGCTGCTGGCCAAGGCGGTACACTTCAACAGCCGCCGCCGCGAAAAACCGTTTGTCACCATCAACTGCGGCGCCATTCCCAAGGACCTGCTCGAATCCGAGCTGTTCGGGCACGTGAAAGGTTCCTTTACCGGCGCGGTCGCGCATCGGACCGGCAAAGTGGAAACTGCCGACGGAGGCACGCTCTTTCTGGACGAAATCGGAGAGATGCCGCTCGAACTGCAGGTCAAATTGCTGCGTCTGATTCAGCAGGGCGAGATCGAAAAAGTCGGCGCGCCGAGTTCGAGCACCGTCGACGTGCGCGCGATCGCCGCTACCCACCGCAACCTGGAGGCCATGATCGAAGACGGCACGTTTCGCGAAGACCTGTACTACCGTCTCTCGGTGATTCCGCTCGAGCTGCCTCCATTGCGCGAGCGCCTCGACGATATTCCTGAGCTCGTGCAGCACTTTTTTGCCAAAGCCAAGCGCAAGCATGGCCGTGAGGATCTGGTGCTGCCGATCTCTCTGCTGCCGTATTTTAGTAACTATCGCTGGCCGGGAAATATTCGCGAGTTAGAGAATATCGTCGAGCGCTTAGTCGTTCTGACTCC
>JBOGMI010000271.1:0-1586 GCA_050746645.1 Bryobacteraceae bacterium
CTAGCCCGCATTTCTCACAGGCTGGCGGATCGGAGGCATTGCCCTGGCTATGAAACGGGCTTGCGGACGTCGTGACTTGTGATCGGGGATCTTCGCCTTGTTTTCAGCACACGGAATCGCCGCCCAGGTCGACGGTTTACGTGACGGCGCTGAATGTCGACTTGCAGTGTCCGGTTCGTAGGGTTTCAGGCGATTGCCGCGCGCGGCAGACCGGCGTCTCGAAGTTTGATATAAGCCTGGGCGAATTCCTGCTGGGCTGGACTGCCCGAAGCCATCGCGATCTTGATCCGGCGGGCGCTGATGCGGACCAGCGCACCGATCTTCAGCAGCCGGAGCCGGATCGAGCCGCACGTGGCATTGACAAATTTGGTGTGCGCCAAACCGATACGGCGTAGCGCGCACAGCAGCACATAGCCAGCAGAGGCGAACCACAGGCGCAACTGGTTGGCGCGCATCGTCGCTGCGGAAGTGCGGTCGGCAAACAAGTCGAGCTGGCATTCCTTGATGCGGTTCTCCATCTCGCCGCGCGCGCAGTAGATCTTTTCGTAGAGATGCCGTGCCTCGGCTCCGTCGGGCGTGAGCGTGGTCACGACAAAGCGCGGGTTGGCCTCGCCCGCGGTCCACTCGGCCTTGCCGACCACCCGCCGCTCGCGGCTCCAACTGTCCCGCGTCGTCCAGATGAAATCGCGGAAGCGCCGGGCGGGCTTGCCGGTTGTCTCGGCCTCGGCACGCGCCGCCGCCATCTCGGTTTCGAGCATCGCAACCAGGCGGGTATTGCGTGCCAGTCCGAACAGGAAGTCGACGCGGTTCTGTTCGCACCAGGCCATCAGCGCCTCGCGGGCAAAGCCGCTGTCAGCGCGCAGCAGAATGCGAACCTGCGGCCAGCGAGCGCGGACCAAACCGACGATGCGCGCAACCTCCTCGACCGCACCCGCGCTGGCATCGATGTCGGAGCGCCGCAGCTTCGCCGCCAGCAGGTGCCGGCCGCAGAAGATGTAGAGCGGCAGATAGCAGTAGCAATCATAATAGCCGTGGAAGAACCGGCCTTCCTGATCCCCGTGCAGCGGGTCGTCGGTCGCATCCAGGTCAAGAGTGATCTGTTCCGGCACAGATTCGTGCGCATCAAGAAAAAGCTCCACAAACAACTTTTCGATCGCCGCCGTATCAGCCGCCAGCTTGGCATAGCGCGTCGGTTCCGGGCAGCTGCGTTCCAGCCGGTTCAGCGTGCTCTTGCCCGCCAGCGGCGCGCAGTCGCGGCGGCGGGCCTCAAGCTTGCCGGCCAGTGTCGCCAGCACCGGGTCGTGGCGCAGTTCGTCGTGATCGATCAGATCTTCGTACCCGAGCGCGAGCCCGACCACGCGCTGCATCACCAGCGTTTCAACCTCGTGTTCGACAAACGCCGGGTTGCGGGCGTCCGTGAAGCAGGCCGCCAGCTTCCGCGTCAGCCCGAGCACCCGGTCCGCCGCCCCGAGCAGCAGCGCACCGGCGTCCGACGTGATCCGTCCGCCGTCGAAGCCGGCAACCACCGCCCGGCCTTCCACACGTGCAAACTCGAACACGTCCGGGCTACACTCTGTCGGCATCGG
>JBOGMI010000272.1:0-2317 GCA_050746645.1 Bryobacteraceae bacterium
GCAGGATGGTGGTAACATCGTGCTCGGTCATCTGCTCGCGGATTTCCCAATGGGTGATGTAGCGGCTGCATCCATCGAGGATGCTGCACATGTAGTAGTTCGACTGTCCGCGGTCTTGCCTCGGACGTAAGTAATACAGTACAAGTCGTTTCCGTGGAAAGGGAGTTTCCTGGAGGACTTGTCGATGGAACGACATTTTGAGATTCGTAAGCTGAAGTTGATTGCGGAAGGTTGCAACCCGCCTGCCGCACGCTGTAACCCATTATCCGGCAGGAACATAAGCGCGGGATGCTAGCATGGAAAAATGCGACCTCCGGGATAGGATGAAAGTAGGACCCATCACCTATCCAACGGAGGTCAGTCATCATGATCGCTCAGTTTGAATCTCTTGGCAAGGCGGAGGCCGCGTTCGGCAAGGCACAGGCCGCGTTTAAGGACATGATCGACTTTGTGAAGAAAGCCGCCGAATCCAACGATCTGCGGATAGACGAAGTCGAGCGGGCTTTGTTCACCAAGACGTTGGCGGCAAACTTACATCTCCTCGAAGCGTTCGCGGCCCGTGCGGGTGACGGAGATCATGGCGAAACCATCGAGCGGGAGGGAAAAACCTTGGTTCGTAGCGAGAAGAAGACCAAGTTTTACCGCTCCATCTTTGGCGTTTTGGCCATCGAACGCTACGTCTATTCGCGTGGCGCGAAACGAAAGACCGAATGGGCGCCCGTCGACGCCCGATTGGGGTTGCCGGTCGGAGAACAGTCGTACGTGCTGGAGGACTGGATGGTCCGGCTATGTGTCAAGGAATCGTTCGCCGAAGGCGTTGGCACCTTGAGTGATCTGCTGGGTCTGAAAACCTCGGTTCGCGCCGCGGAAGTAATGGCCCGCCACATGGCCGACCATACCGAGACCTTCCAGGAAATCAAAACGTCGGTCGATCCAGAACGCGAGCAAGAGATCCTCGTGTTCGTGGCCGACGGCAAGGGCGTGCCCATGCGGCGTCCGCTCGAGCAGCGGCTCCGCGAAGAGAAGGCCGCCACGGCGGCCCTGGACGACGCTTGCCCAAACAGGGCGCAACCAACTGAGGCGTCCCAGTCGAAACGCCTGAAACCGGGCGAAAAACGCACGCGCAAGCAGATGGCCTATGTTGGCGCGGTGTATAGTATCGCACCTTTCAAAAGGAACGCCGCGGACGTGGTTGATGAATTGCGTCGCAAGAAGCGGCAGCCTGACCGTCCACGCCCGCAAAACAAGCAGGTTCTCGCGGAGATGACGCGTTTCCGCGAGGGCGAGGTCATCAACGGGCAGGTCCGCTGCTTTGCGCGGCTGGCGTGGTCGGCGATCTTCCGCATGAGCTTGGCGACGACACTGGTGTGCCTCATGGACGGCCAGCGTTCGCTATGGGCACTGAAGGAGAGCTGGTTCGGCAAGGCGGTGGGGATTCTCGACATTTTTCATGTTCTGGAGCGTCTGTGGCAGGTGGCCCATGCGTTCCACGGCGATGGCAGCGATGCCGCCAAGCTCCAGGTTGATCGGCATTTGCGTATGTTGCTAGAGGGCAAGGTAAGCTGCGTCATCGGTCTTTACAGACGGATGCTCAGTGAATACGGCCTGAAAGGCGGCCAAGCGAAGACGGTGCGGGAGAACATTGCGTATTTCGAGAACAACAAGCGGTACATGAAATACGACGATTACTTATCGGCGGGCTACCCGATCGGGACCGGGGTGGCGGAGGGGGCGTGCCACCATCTGGTGAAGGATCGGATGGAGCTTTCCGGGATGCGTTGGGAGATAGAAGGCGCGCAAGCCATTCTTTCGCTGCGTGCGCTGCACCTCAATGATCAGTGGGATGACTTCATAGCGCACCGCATTCAACGTGAGCAAGAAACGCTATATGCGCAAGCCGCGTAATGGCGGGATGCGAGTTGCAACCGTATGAGAACACCTTCTGCAGACAGTGCGGGACTAACGACCTTGCGGACGTTGCTGCCGGGCAGTACACAGTTTACGAAATTTCCGCCACTGGTTGCGGCCCTTCCTAATCCTGGCCCATCGTTGATGGAGTGGAGCATGTTCATTTGGGCGACGTGGTCGTTCGTGCCGCTGTACCGTATCCTCCTGATCGGCGTTTCAATCGCCGTCGCTTTTCGTGGTTGCGGCGCGACGGCGCTCGGAGAAGCGGACGTACCGCGGGGTACTCGCGACGCTAAATTCTCCGTTGTTTCGGATCGCAGCGAAATTCGCAATCTACTCGCGCGCGCACACTCGCGCCAGGCTTCCGTCCTGAAGGATTTGCGTACGTGCAAAGGGGAAGCGGAGATTG
>JBOGMI010000273.1:0-3264 GCA_050746645.1 Bryobacteraceae bacterium
TTGTTCTAGGCAAGATCACGCCCAACGGACCGCCGCGAAACGGCGGGGCAAACGGCACATCTGTCAACGGCAACGCGGCGATACACAAATCGAAAGCGACACGGACCGCGAAAGTGACGCGGTCTGCTATGCCAAGTAAAGCCAAAGCGGCGGCGAGATAGGAGAGCGTGGGCTGAAGCCCACTCCGGCACGCTGAAGCGTGCGCCACCTACGCGGTAAGCCTCAATCGCATCCGCAATCGGCTCCACTTGGGTGAGAATCGAAATCGGCTCCATGGTGCGGTTGCGCACCATCTCCACCAGCTTCGGCGCGTACTTGCGATGGGAACAATTGCCCATGTTGATGCGTACCCGCCTGCTTGCCGTTCGGATTCGCATTGGCGCACATGGCGTAATATCCGGCGCGGCAATACGAACAGTAGCCGCAAGCGATGGTGGAAAGGGATCAATACCGCGATCGCCGATGTTCAGATTGCGAACGTGTTTGCCCGCCGCGCTGAAGGCCGCGACGCCCGGCAAATCGGTCATGATGGCGCGCGCGCGCCGCCTCTTGCCCCTCGCGCTGTTGCTGCTTGCGGCAGCCATCTGCTCTGCCGAAAAGCCCCGGCCCATTTCCATCGGGTTGGACGCCTATCGCTCCTGGAGCCATTGGGCCGATCAGCGGATCGGCATGCGCGCCTATATGCGCAGCACCCATGACCGCAGCGGCGGAAACGAAGGCGCGGACGCCTCGCATTTCCTGTATCAGCTTTCGGATCAATTCAACGTTACGCTCGACCTCGAAGGGCCAGGCCTGCTGGTCTTCAGCCGCTTCAATCATTGGCACGGCAGCCCCTGGCATTACGTCGTCGATGGCACGGATCACATTGTGCAAGAAACCAGCACGCGCGATCCTTTGCATCCCGCGCCCTTTTCCATTTTTCTTCCGCATAGCCCGTTTCCGGGGCCGCTGAATTGGACTTGGGCGGCGACCAAAGGCGCCGATCTCGTCTGGACGCCGATTCCTTTTTTGCGGAGCTTTCAGATGGCCTACACGCGAACGCACTATGGAACCGGCTACTACATTTACGACCGTTTTGTCCCGGGAATGCCACTCTCGCACCCATTGGAGAGTTGGAAGGAGAGCCCTCCGCCGCAAGACGTGCTCGATCTCATTTCCCGCTCCGGCACCGATATCGCTCCGAAAACCGGATGCAAATCAATATCCGGAGCGGTGAATCTTCCGGCAAACGGCGCGATTACGGTAGCGGGGCTGAAAGGCAAGCACGTGATTCGCGCTCTCGAATTTTCCATTCCGCGCTCCGAGGCCCTCGCTTTCGAGCACGTCCGCCTCCGCGCTACCTGGGACGGAAGGAAGTATCCCTCGATCGACGCGCCCATCGCGCTTTTTTATGGAGCCGGCACTCTTTTCAACCGCGATGACCGCGAGTACCTCGTAAAAGCATTTCCGGTCAGTATTCGTTTCACGAGGGACCGTATTTACCTTAATTGCTATTTTCCGATGCCTTTTTTTCACTCGGCGGATATCGAGTTAGTCGGAGGCGAGCAAGCGGTGCACGGGATTGAGTGGCACATCCGGTATCTGCCGCTCCAGGAATCTGCCAACCTGACCTCTTATTTTCACGCGACTTACAAAGACTTTCCCCATCCCACGCCCGGAAAGGATCTCGTTCTCCTCGACACGCGCAAGGCCGAAGGCGGCGGCGATTGGTCGGGACAGTTCGTCGGCACGTCATTCATCTTTTCGCACGAAGCAAACCTGACCACGCTCGAAGGCGATCCCCGGTTCTTTTTCGACGACAGCCTGACACCACAAGCGCAGGGCACGGGAACGGAAGAGTGGGCGGGCGGGGGCGATTATTGGGGCGGCCGCAACATGAGTCTTCCTTTTGCAGGGCATCCCGTCGGCGCGCGCAGCTCGCAATCCGCCGTCAACGACGAAGACAAGATTGAATCGGCATACCGCTTCCTGCTGGCCGATGCGATGCCGTTCGGAAAAAACGCCGTCATTCACCTGGAGCATGGCGGCACGGATCAGTCCACGCAGCACTACGAGACGGTGACTTATTGGTACGGTCTACCGGCGCCTTCGCTTATCCGAACCGACGTGCTGCGCGTCGGAGATCCAGCAAGCGAGAAGAGCCACGGCTACTCGTCGCCGCAAGCCTCAGCCCCGTATACAATCACCTCGCGCTACGAGCGGGGCGTCAATAGTCCGGTCCGGACCGGCCGCGGCCGCACCACGACCGGAACTTCCGAGTTCCGCCTTCGCATCCGTCCCGACAACCTGGGAGTTCTGCTGCGGCGCACACTCGACTACTCATTCCCGAACCAAAGGGCCGAGGTTTATGTGGCCGGACCGTCGAAATCGGATTGGAAGTTCGCGGGCATCTGGTATCTTGCCGGCTCGAATCGGTGCGTCTACTCGAATCCAAAGCAGGAACTCGGAGCAACACAGCACATCGTCGAGACCTCAAACCGCCGCTTTCGCGATGACGAATTCCTGATTCCTCGCGCGCTGACACGCGGGCGAAAAACGATTTGGATCAGGGCGAAGTTCACCCCGGTAAACCGGCCGCTCTATCCCGGCTATCCGCTCGGCAAGCAGGCCTGGAGCGAGATCAAATACACGGCCTACAGTTTCGTGCTACCGCACTTCCGGCCGTAAGCGGGCACGCGCTTAATTAGGTGAGATCGGTTCCCGGAGCGCTGGCTGGTGCGTGGGGGACAAGCGCAGTTTCGCGCTCCGGCTTAGGTCCTTCCGCCAGCTTCATTTTGCGGAGACGGGGATAAGCGAGATCCCGGACCGATGAATGCTACCCGCTAATTAGCCTGACTAGGGGTCGCTTACGCTTCCGGCTCGGTTTCGAGATTTCGAGAGATGCTTGCGCCAAGTGAACAGTATTGAGGCTCGCTTATCGAAAACATGGAGCCGTTGACCAGGATTGAACTGGTGACCTCGTCCTTACCAAGGACGCGCTCTACCAACTGAGCTACAACGGCCCGCCAAGAAGAAGGAAATGGTGGACAGGGAAGGATTCGAACCTTCGTACCTCGCAAGGAGGGACAGATTTACAGTCTGTTGGCTTTAACCGCTCACCCACCTGTCCAATGCGCCGGAAGTGCAAAGCGCAGTCCAGACGAGAATAACACAAAGTCCGGTTTCAGCCCGAGAAATGCAGCGTCCAGGTCGCCAGCCCCTGATACTCCTTGGTCGTCGCTTTCATGTTGAGCCCGAAATCGCCCGCGGCCGTTTTCAGGCTGG
>JBOGMI010000274.1:0-7702 GCA_050746645.1 Bryobacteraceae bacterium
GGTTCTTTGCACGTTCTGCCGGTCGAGTACAACGCTCTGCGGAAGTCCTGGGTCGATTACTGGAAAGTTCTCGATCCTCCCGGCAGCGAGCGCGCGAACATCGCGCTTTTCGATAATCTCTCTACAGCTACGAATTATCAGGAAAATTGCGCGGTTTGCCACACCAGCCAATTGCACGCCAACTCAATTAGCAATCATCCTTTGCAAAACGCAACGTTTCGTGAACCCGGCGTTGACTGCGAAATGTGCCATGGCCCTAGCGAGCTGCACGTCAGAGAAATGCGGAAGAAGCAGCCTGTCTCCAAGGCTGCACTCGATCCGCCAGTGGCCTTTTGGAAACTTGATAACAGGGACGGCGTCCGGATCTGCGGCCAATGTCATCGCCAAAGCGCGATCCGCCGGATTGGTCCGCGCGGAGAAATGAATTTTTCCGCCGAAGGTTCCAGCTTCATCGAAGCTCCCCTGAGCCGCCCCTACGATGTTTATTCCCATCGGGCGTTTTACAAGGACGGTCGCTTCCGCCAAACGACATTCATCGTGGAGGCTTTCATGCGGTCTGCTTGTTACCGCAAGGGAAAGGCCCAATGCGCAACCTGCCACTCGCCCCACCTCACGAACTTTTCTTCGAACCGCACCTCCTTGAAATATAAAAACGACCCCAACGAGATGTGTCTGATTTGCCACCAGAGCTATCGCGGCCGCATCGTGGAACACACACATCATGCAGCGGGCTCGAAGGCGAGCCAATGCGTTTCCTGCCACATGCCTCGAATCATGAACGCTCTGCTATTTAAAGCCCGCTCGCATCAGATCGAAATTCCAACGGCCGATCTGACCGAGCGCTTTGGTCAGGCGGAAAGTCCCAACGCATGTCTCATGTGCCACTCTCATAAAGACCCTCGTTGGGCAGAGCAGCAACTGGAGCAATGGAAAGATTAATCCTCCGGCTGGCGGCAGTTCTTCCTTTCGTGGCAATCTGCGCCTCTGGAATGCAAGGCAACGGGTACGTCGGTTCGAAGGTCTGCGCCGGCTGCCATCCGGCCATGTATCGCTCTTTCAGGAAGACGGAAATGGGGCGCTCTATGCGCCTCGCGGCAGACCTGAGCCTAAAGCAAGTTCCCACTCAAGCGATGATTATGGCGCCTTCCGGCAAGCGCATTTTCCACGTTTACCATGATCGATCCGGATGGCATCAAAGCGAAAGCGAGCCGAACACCTTTACGGACGAACACGATCTTGCCTACGTCGTCGGCTCCGGGCAAAATGGCCTTAGCTTCGTCGTGAAGCGTGGGAGTTATTTATTCCAGGCGCCGCTGTCCTTCTACACTAAACCGCATAAGTGGGGTCTGTCCCCGGGCTATAAAGGCGCCGATCTTGGATTTAGCCGGGCCATCACCGAGCAGTGCATGTTGTGCCACAGTGGAGGGCCCCGCCCCGTTGCACACACTGAAGGAGAGTATCTCGACCCGCCGTTTCGGGAAGTGGCCATAGGATGCGAAAGGTGTCACGGACCGGGGAAACTCCACGCCCAGCATCCCATGCGTCCCGAATCCATCATCAACCCGGAAAAGCTCCCACCGCGCCTCGCGGAGAACATTTGTATGAACTGCCATCAGCGCGGCGATGCCCGCATTTTGCAGCCGGGCAAGACCTACCAGGATTTCCGGCCGGGCCAGTGGCTCATCGATACCGTTGTGATTTTTAGAGCACCGCCTCCTCCCGGGAATGAAAAGCAGAGCGATTTGCTCGAACAGATCTCCTCGATGAAGGCCAGCCGATGCTTTCGCGCGAGTGGAGGCAAATTAAGCTGCCTTACCTGTCACGATCCCCATTTTCAGCCTTCCGAATCGGAGGCGCCCGCCTATTTTCGAACCAAGTGCTTCACTTGTCATAACGATCATAGTTGTGGCGTTCCGCTGTCCGCCCGGATGAAAACGGTGCCGCCGGATAACTGCATCGGATGCCATATGCCCAAGCGCAACGTTGCGGTGATTTCTCATTCCGCGTTGACGAACCACCGTATCCCGGCGCGGCCCGGCGAGCAGATTGCCCCCGCCAGTACAAGGAGGTTTGGCGGTCTCGAAATTCTGGACGCTCCTTCCGGACGGCAGCTCTCTATCTCCGATCTCACCATGCTTCGCGCTTATGACGCCCTTTCTTCCGACGATCCAGTTTATAAAAAGGACTATTTAGCGCTACTCGAACGCCTATCCAAGGCAAATACAAGAGATTCGTTCGTTGCGGCTTGCCTCGGGCACAAGGCCTTGGTGGAAGGGAAGCCTCGGGAAGCTCTGAAGGACTTGGCCCTGGCGCTTCCTTTGAAAGAAACAACGGTTAACGAGGACATGGCTAAGGCCTTGAACCAACTCGGGCGATCCGAAGACGCGCTCACTTATTTGCGAACGGCCGCCGGACGTGATCCGTACAACGCCACTCTTCTCAAGACTCTGATACTTCAATACATCAATATGCACCGCTATTCCGAAGCACGCCAGCAGATGGGAAGCTATATACAGAAGTTTCCCGAGGACGATTTTATGCGCGGCCTGTTAGCCCGCGTAAGCCGCTGAGAAGGTCCGCTAACGTATGTTCGCGGCGCACCAAGCTCTTAATGCTTGCGGCATCGTCAGCAATAGCCGAAACCTGGATATTGCATCGAGGATTATAAAGCCGTAGGACCTCCTGGAGTTAATT
This sequence comes from Bryobacteraceae bacterium, assembly GCA_050746645.1. GTDB lineage: Bacteria > Acidobacteriota > Terriglobia > Bryobacterales > Bryobacteraceae > Bog-105. The sequence continues at coordinate 2,695 of JBOGMI010000274.1, forward strand.
GTCCGTCTGGTCGACTAACGGTCGTTTCCGGGGCGCGCAACCGGGAGCTGCCAGCCTCGCCGCATGGCCATAAAACGGAGTCCGAAGCAGAGGACCGCGCCGAGGACAGCCGCCCCGGAGGGCGATAGATGCAGCATTCTCCCAATGACCACTACAGCCGCGCCAACCAGGGCCGCAACCGCATAAAGCTCGGTGCGCAACACGGTGGGAATTTCCCTCACGAGCACGTCACGCACCATGCCGCCTCCAATTCCGGTCAGCATGCCGAGCAGGATCGCCGCGACCGGGCCGGCGTGATAGGCCAACGCTTTCCCCGCGCCCGCGACGGCGAAGAGCGCCAGTCCGGCAGCGTCGAACACCAGCACCGCGTTATCCAGGCGGTTTATACCTCGATACCAATAAAACGTGATCAATCCGGCAAGGATGGAGACGGCCACGTATCGCCACTCGTTGACGGCCGCTGGCGGAATCGCTCCAATCAGCAGATCGCGCGTGATCCCACCCGCGTTGCCGGCGGCGAAAGATAACACTAGAACTCCGAAGAGATCGAGCCTGTGCTTCACACCGGCCATCGCACCGCTGAGAGCGAACACGAAAGTGCCGGCTAAGTCGAAGGCCGCCAGCAGAGTGTTTACCAGAATGTGCCCGTCGACGACCATCTGGCGTTATGCCGACAGCCAGGCCTGTGCGGCAACTACCAGCGCCTCCACGCCTGTCTCCAAAGTCGGATGGATCACCGGCGCGAAGCGCGGATTGTGATTGGTGGGAATATCGCCGATCTTACCATCCTTCTTGGCTTTCGCGTAGGTGCCGGAATCGATGCCGCCGACGAACCAGAACACGGATGGCGCGCCCCATTCGGCTCCGAAGGATCCGAAGTCCTCGCTCGCAGTCGTCGGCTTGGTCTCCTGCACGCGGTCAGCGGAAAAATGGCGACGGAATGCATCGCCTACGCGCTTGGTTGCCTCCGGATCGTTCGTGACAAGGGAATAACGGTCCAGAGTCGTGATCTCCGGTTTCTTAGGAGCGCCCGATGCGGCGGCTTCGGCATTGACAATCCGCTCGATCGCAGCGAGCACGCGTTTGCGGACGCCCTCGTCGAACGTGCGCACGTTCAGTTTGATCACGGCTTCATCGGGGATGACGTTTTCCTTCGTGCCGGCCTGCAGTACGCCGATAGTGACCACGGCGGCCTCATTCGCCGCCACCTCTCGAGAAACGATCGTCTGCAGCCGCAGCACTGTTGCCGCTGCCATAACCACAGGATCGATGCTGGCCTCAGGCATTGAACCGTGAGCGCCGCGTCCGAATAATCGGATCTGCAAACTATCGGCAGCGGACGTTGTCGCTCCGGGACGACCGGCGATGATACCGGCAGGCATGCTCATCACGTGCTGGCCGAGCACGACGTCGGGCTTTGGGAAGCGCTTGAAAAGTCCATCGTCGATCATTGCCTGTGCACCCGCCGCTGTCTCTTCGGCCGGTTGGAAGAGGGGCATCAGCGTTCCTTTCCACGCACCGCGAGCCTTTGCAAATAGCGTGGCTGCGCCGATCAGCCAAGTCACATGCATGTCGTGACCGCAAGCGTGCATTACGGGCACGGTCTTCCCGCTGCTGTCGGCCGCCGTTACCTTGCTGGCGTAGGGCAGACCCGTGGCTTCCTGAACCGGAAGCGCATCCATGTCGGCGCGCAGCATGACCGTGGGCCCTTCGCCATTGCGCAGCAGACCCACAACGCCGGTCTTTCCGACGCCCGGAGTCACTTCACAACCGGCGGCACGAAGACGGTCCGCCGCGATGCCAGCCGTCCGCGTTTCCTGCATCGACAGTTCGGGATGAGCATGGATATCTTTGTAGACAGATTCCAAATCGGGAAGCAAATCGCCGATATTCGCAAGCACGTTTTTGGAAGTTTTTATTGTTGCGTCGCTCATACGTACAAGCCTACGTCTATTTCTCGAATCGTTGGTATCGAACATCTAACAGATCGAGTTCCAGTCTATTCGTTGGAATATTCCGCGGCGGTGAAGTGCCAAATGCAGCGGTGATCGGGCCAATAGCGGTTGAGCAGTGATGAAATTTGAGCACCAGTGCCGATATAAGGGCGGCAGATCGCATTGCCGCTTTCGCCTTTAGCCGAATTCAACATCGGTGTGAGGTGTCGTTCCAGAGGAAGATGACCGGATTGCACTGGTCGTCTTCGTAGCCGACGATACTCAATGCTGCCGTACTCAGCGGAAAATGCCTGGCCGTCGCGGTTTCCAGTCCCAGCCAGCGCACAGCGAGGGCGCGAAGGAAATGGCCACTCGAAAAGATTAACGTATTGCCCTCAAGCGCGCGGAGTCGGCGAATGACACGGTCGGCTCGAGCGGATATCGCCATTGGCGATTCGCCACCCGGACATCCATCTCGGAAGAGGTCCCATTCCGGCCGCTGTCTGCGGATCTCGGCGGTTGTCTTCCCCTCATACGCGCCGTAATTCCATTCCACGAGATCGGCATCCACAAGCGCAACACCGCTAAAGCCGGCCAACTCACTCGTGCGCGCAGCCCGTTGTAGCGGGCTGGTGAATATATGGTCGAATATCGAATGTTCGAGCCACCTGCCGAGGCAACGCGCCTCTTCCTCGCCTCGCGCGGTCAGCGGCAGGTCGGTCAGACCGGTGTGCTGGCCGGATGCCGACCAAGCCGTTTCACCGTGCCGTACCAGATAGATCAGCGGAGATTGGCAAGTCATGGAAACCCAATTTGCAGTTTAGGAGATTCGATTTCTCAGCGGCGTAGATCCTTGGTAGCGGTGAAGCGGCAGAAATCGGGCAGACCTGTTAGTTCTTCTTGGGTTCACATCAAGCCCAATATCGTCTAACGCTAGGCTGCCGCACAGGCGGCGTGCTCATTTCTTCGATCGGCGATATGAGGTTTACATGATTCACGACGCAAATTCCGGCGGTCAATCGGGTGACCTTCAAGGGCTGCCAAGCGCTGCCGAGGCGAACGACGAGAGTGTGGAGGAACTGGCGGAAGAGGGCCAGGCGTTTGAGGCGGAAGCGGTGGAAGGCGTGGAAGATGCGCCAGATCCCGACGTAGCCGAAGTGACCACAAAGGAAGTTCCGGAAGACGATGTGCCGGCCGAATATTTGGACCCCGACCAGGGCTAATGAGCTATAACGGAAACACTGCGGTCAGGAGACGAATCACATGCAATCGTGCAGTCATATCGATGAGATCCAAAACGTGACACCACGAACTCCCGAGGGTTGCGAAGAGTGTCTAAAAACCGGCGATACCTGGGTCCATTTGCGGCTCTGCTTGGAGTGCGGACACGTCGGATGCTGCGACTCGTCAAAGAATAAGCACGCAACCAGACATTTTCATCACACACATCACCCGGTCATACAGTCTTTCGAGCCGGGCGAGACCTGGGGATGGTGCTATGTCGATCGGCTCGAACTCGATTTCCCGGAAGCCATCGGACAGCGTTAGCCACGATACGGGCGGTTCTCCTTCCGACTTCGCAATGTACACTTCACAGCATTCGGAGAACGTAATCAAGATCCTGGGCAAAGCTGGATCGCCGCCGGCATATATGATTCGCGATTTCCTGCACCGCGGCGACGTGCCTTTCGAATGGGTCGACGTCACTAATGGCGAGGAATCGGCAAGGGTGGCCGGCGGGCCGGATCTGCAAGGAGCGCGGCTGCCATTACATTCACTCCGACCAATGGCGCTACGAGCGCGTGATGGTCGAATCGCATCCGGATTCCGGGCCGTTTTCGAGGAATCACACGATGAGCGCCCAGGTGGATGCCGTACCCGCACAAGATGCCGATGGCATGGCCGTAAATGGTATGGCGCGGCGATGCGGTGGGAGACAGGGGCGAATAGAACAGCAGAATGGCAGTGGGTCCAAGCGATGGAAACACAAAGGGCGTGTGGGAAACCATGGCCACACCGGCGAGGATCGCGATCATAATGAACCTCGGTAATCACTCAAAACCGGCCATAGATAATCACCTGAAAGGGTCTTCCGCACTTTTGGTGGATGTTCACGGAGAACGCCGAGTATCCTGAGTTCTGAAAGGTGGTACCCGACGGCGTAGAAGCGGAAAGCCGCTGCGACCGTACATTTGCCGTTTTAACAGCTTGAGACGGTGTACCTGACCTTCGACCTGTCCATTGCTCCAATGCTGTTCTATCGCAGCAGTTACTGCTTCGTAATCCCGCTGGAGCCCTGTGACGAAGCGTTTCAGTTCAGGAATCTGAGAGGCTACGCCTCTTGCCAGCCAAGCTTTCAAGGCATCAGAGTCTCGATCCTCGAAGACCTGGCGGAATTGTTGCGCCAGGTGCTCGGCCGTCGCGACCTGCGGATGACTGGCGATAACTGCCTCGACCCAGCGTTGTTCGTCTGGGGTGCGCTGCATCGGCGGTTTGGCTAGCCAAAGCGCAACCAGCCGTACGTTAGGAAGTTTTCTGCGCGGCTGCGAAGACGCCGGCGACAAGTTTGCACGCCAAGGCTGTAGGTATTCCTTCACTCGGCTTCGCTGTCCGCTATAGCCTTGCTGAGGCAACTCGCGGCAGAGTTGGGACGCGTCGTGGCAGCCCTCTGCCCATCTTTTCTCCAGGTATCCGCGAAAGGAATCCAACTCCGACCGCCGCCGCCGTGGTGCACGTTCCGGAAACTCCTTCGCCTTGAGATACCGTCGGATGGTGAGCGGCGTGATGCCGAACTCACGTGCGATCGCTCGGTTGGTGACACCGCGTTGGTGCGCCGCTCTCACCGCTTCAAATAGTGCTTTGCGTTTTTCCCGCGATTGTTGGCGTTGCTGCTCATGCTGGTTGCGCTTAATCCGTGCTTTCAGAGCAGCTTCTTGGACTGGTGGAACGTAAGCGTCAGAGCAACCCAGCTATTTTTCGCGGTGGCATAGTGCTGAAGTTGCTACATGAGCGAAAAGCAGTCGGGAGGAGTGGGACGGCGGCGTAGCCGGGCTGAGGTGGATCGGCTGGTGGCC
>JBOGMI010000275.1:0-2388 GCA_050746645.1 Bryobacteraceae bacterium
AGTAACCGGTAAGCCCGCGGCGTACTTCCCAGGCTCGCAGGAGTCCGGACAATCGCCGGCTTGGTCCATCACTGGAGCAGGCGATGCAGAAGGGCGCGGTTCATCGAGGTGGGGAGAAGCGGTGGCGTGAGCGAGTATCACGGCAGCGGCGTAGCGGGCACTCGGTGCGGGAGTTCTGCCAGCGCGAGGGCGTGAGCCAGTGGAGCTTCTATCGCTGGAGGCTGCGGCTGAGAGGCGCCGGCGTGCCAGCGCGGCCGGAGCGGCCGGGCCCGAAGCCGGTCGAGCCGGCAAAGGGACGGTTCATTGACCTGGGGCCGGTGGCATCTTCTGAAAGCATGGCAGGCCGGTTCGAGATCCGCCTCGAGCTCGGTGACGGGGTGGTGCTGCATCTGGGACGACGCTGATGTTCTTTCCAGAAGGCCGCATCCGCGTGCACCTTTACGGGCAGCCGTGCGACATGCGCCGGTCGTTCGATGGGCTGCAGGCGATGGTTCGCCACGAACTACGGTGTGATCCCGTCGACGGCTCTCTGTACTGCTTCATCAACCGGCGCGCGACCCAGATACGGGTGCTGTACTTCGATCGATCTGGGTTTTGTATCTGGGCGAAGCGACTCGAGGCGGGCAGGTTCCTGAGCGACTGGTCGCGGGTGAGCACGCGGGAGATGGATTTCACGGCGCTGAAGCTGCTGCTGGAGGGGATCGAGCCCGGCAGGCAGCGCAAGCGCTATCGATTGCCGCAGTCCGTGCAAAGCTCAATTTCTCTTTCAAATACTTCTTCAAACAGCGGCGCTTTGCTACAGTATCCGGATGCCGCAAGCGCCATCCACGAAGCTCCAGAGCGACTCTGAGATGGCCTCCTTCAGTGTCCCGCAGTTCATCGCCCTCGTTCAATCCCTCACCGCGACGATCCAGTCGCTCGAACATCGGCTCGAGTGGTTCGAGCGGCAGCTGTTCGGCACGAAAAGCGAGCGGCTGTGCGTGCTGGAGAACGACCAGCAGCTGTGCCTCGGGGAGGTAGTGGCCCCACCACCGAGCCTCGCGCCGGCCAAGGAGCGTGAGATCCCCGCCCACAAGCGTCGCGTTCCCCAGCGCGATGCGGCCAAGGACGCCGAGGCCGAGAGCGTCCCGTTCTTCGATGAGGGCCGCGTGCCGGTGGAGAGGATCGAGCTCACCGCCCCCGAGCTCGAGGGCGCCGAAGCCGGGCAGTTCGAGGTGATCGGCCAGAAGATCACCCACCGTCTCGCGCAGCGCCCCGGCAGCTACGTGATCCTCAAGTACGTGCGCCCGGTGACCAAGCGTCGCGACACCGGCACGATCAGCTGCCCGCCCGCCCCCGTGGGCGTCATCGAGGGCAGCCGGGCCGATGTGAGCTTCCTCGCCGGGCTCCTGGTGGACAAGTTCTCCTTCCACCTCCCGCTCTACCGTCAGCACCAGCGGCTGGAGGCGGCCGGTATCCGCGTGAGCCGGCCGTGGCTCACCCAGCTCACGCAGGGCACGATCGGGCTCCTCGAGCCGATCTACGACGCCCAGTTCGCCTCGATCCGGGCAAGTCGTGTCAAGGCGATGGATGAAACCCCGATCAAGGCCGGTCGCAAGGAGCGCGGCAAGATGCGCACGGCCTACTTCTGGCCGGTCTATGGCGAGCACAACGAGGTTTGCTTCCCGTACTTCCCCTCGCGCAAGGGAGCGAACGTATACGCCGCGCTCGGCGCCCAGCATGACCCGGGCGCGGTGCTGCTGACCGACGGCTACGCCGCCTACGCGAGCTACGCGAAGAAGGTCGGCATCACGCATGCCTTGTGCTGGGCTCACGCGAGACGAGAGATCTTCGAGGCCGAGTCCTCCGACCCAGAAGGCGTGCGTGAGGGGCTGCGGCGTGTCGCCGCGCTCTACGCCCTCGAGGAGGAAATCCGCGATCAGAAGCTCACCGGGGAGGCCAAACGGGTCCATCGCCTCACACATAGCAAGCCGCACGTGGAGGCGTTCTTTGCCTGGGTGAACCTGCGGTTCGAGCAGCACGGGTTGCGGCCTGCGACGCCGTTCATCCATGCGCTTGAGTACGCACGGGAGCGGCGGCTGGGGCTGGAAGTGTTCCTGACCGATCCGGACGTAGCCCTCGATACGAACCATCTCGAGCGCGCGCTGCGCGTGGTTCCCATGGGCAGGAAAAATTGGAATTTTTGCTGGACCGAGCTCGGCGCCAAGCACGTCGGTATCGTACAATCCCTCATCGTCACCTGCCGCCTGCACGGCATCGACCCCTACACGTACTTCGTCGATGTCCTGCAGCGCGTCGGGGAGCATCCCGCCTCCCATGTCGCCGGGCTCACCCCGCGGCTATGGAAGCAGTGCTTCGCCGCGAACCCGCTGCGCTCAGCCTTGCATA
>JBOGMI010000276.1:0-9708 GCA_050746645.1 Bryobacteraceae bacterium
CATGGCATGGGCACTTCGGACCAGATCGATGAGCAGTTGATCGATGCGCTTCGAGCTGTTGGCTATTAGCTGTTAGCGGTTAGCTCGGGATCACGTGCATTTCGGCCAACTCGCGGCAGTCACAAGCTCATTTCCAGATCCAGATATTCCGGTCGGCCGTATAACCCGCAAACGCCAGCTTCTTTCCGTCTGGCGAGGGAACAGCCCAAGTGTTGTACGCACTCTGCCGGAGCACCCGCGCGTTGCCCCCGGCGTCGAGGTACACCAGAAAGATATCTCCACTTTTCCGCAATTCGGCTAACCACCCCGCGCTATCTTCCGCCCAGTTCAGCCCCCAAAGAGTTCCCTCCGCGCGCACCGCGATTTCCGTTTCGCGGCGTCCAGTCGCCGCCGCATCCAAGGGCACCAGGCGGATGCGCGGCTTTCCCGGATCGTGGTACGGGATCGCCACCGTCTTTCCGTCTGGCGACAGCGCCCAGTCTCCGAATACGCTCGGTATCCAAGCCGTGCGCGCTAATTCGCGTCCTTTTCCTTGGATCGGATCGAGCGCGTAGAAAACGTATTCCCGCCGGTCTACCGTTTCCCGAAGCACGCAGCTTCCCGTAAGCAGCGGACAGCGGAATTCGTCTAACGGCCCGGCCAAGGGCACCGCGGCCGCAACCGGGTCCGGATGCCCGCCATCCAAAGCGCTGCGGTAGAGCGCATCGGCGAAAGAAGGCACGCGCCGCCTCATCCAGGCATAGAGTACCCAATGTCCATCCGGAGTCGTTTGCGGCACCACCTGCTCCCCAGCCATTTCGGTCAGCTTTTCGGCGGTGCGCCCGTTCAGCCGCTGACGGTATAGATGAAAATTGCCCTCGCGGTCCGATTCGAAAATGATCGACTGGCTGTCCCGGGTCCAGGCATGCGGATAGTCGCTCATGAGATCCGAGGTCAGGCGACGCACGTTGACCAGCTTTGGCCCCGGCTCCTGCAGATCTGCCACATAGGTATCCGCCTGGCCCCGATCGATCGTGGCCGCGGCCTGTTTCCCATCGGCCGAAATGCTCAGCCCGCTCACGATATCCTCGCCCGTCGAAGCAAGCTCTCGCGGAGGAGATAGAAACGCACCGGTCGCCGGGTTCGTCCGCACCTCCCAAATGCCGCCCAGCGTCGCGTTTCCGGGCGATTTCGCGCGCAGGTAAATCATGCGTCCGCCGCTTGCCACCGCGGCCGAGTCGAAACGGATGTTCCCGACGCGCGCCACTTCCTGGCCGGTCGCCAGCTCGCGCGATCCATACGAATAGCGATAGTTCGCATCCAAATCGCGGCTCCGGTCCGCGGCGTTTCCCGGCACAAACTGCCGCCGCTGATAGCTCAGGCGCTTACCTCCGCCGGCCCAGAACAGAAACGGAAACGTTTCTCCCTTCGCGCCCTTTACGAACAGCCGCGGATTCTCTCCATCGACTCCCATCAGCCAGATTTCGGAGTCGCCCTGCGCCGTGTACGCCAATTCGCTTCCGTCGGGCGAGGGCGCGGCATCCGCGGCGTTGCGGCGAACCAGACTCGCGCCTTTCCCTGTAATCGGTTCGCGCCACACCTGGAGACTCGCGGCAGGCGTATTAAATCCACTCAGCACAAGCTGCAAGTTATCGGCGAACCAGGCGATCCGGTTGACGCGCAGGCCCGGCGGCAAATAGAGCGGATCAGTAATTCCTGTTTTTAGAACCCGCAGCCACAGCTCGTTCGGATCGGCATAGGCCAGCAGCTTGCCGTCCGGGGAAATGGCGCCCGCCGTGACGCCGTTGCCGCTTTCGTTGGTCGTGATGCGGACGGGCTCCCATTTAGCCGGAGTCTGGCTGGTGCCCCGCCGGGTCCACCAAGTTCCGGCGCCGACAGCCAAAACCGCCAGGCAGACTACAAAAAGCGATAGTCTGCCCCAGTTTTTGCCGCGAACAGTTGTGGGATCAGCAGTTCCTGGCTGCCGCGGGGCAGACCGCTCTTCGTGGTCTGCCAGCCCGGCGACGACGGTCTGCTCAGCCACGGTAACTTCCTCCACCGCCCCGACAAACCGATACCCTCGTCCCACCACCGTCTCGATGTAGCGCGGCCGGCCGGCCGGGTCGTTCAAGACCGCTCGAACGCGGTTGACGGCGTTGTTGATCGCGCTCTCGGTATCGGCTCTCTCCTCGCCCGGCCACAGGTGCGCTGCAATCTGCTGCCGGGTCACGAGCGTTCCGCGCTCCCGGACCAGCAGGATCAGCAGATCCAGCGGGGTCTTCGACAAATGCAGCCGCCGCCCGGCGCGCCGGAGCTCGTAACGATCTTCGTTCAGCTCATTGGGCCCGAAGCGCAACGGCTTCGCCATCGAATTCTCAGAGGTGGCTATTATATAACGTCGTCGGCGAAGCCGCTCTACCGCCCCGTTTTCATGGGTTTACGCAATGAGACGGATGGGAGAGAAATAGGAGACGAATGTGATGGACACGAAGCGGTGGAAGCCTCTATACTGCTTCCCGGATTCGTCCTCGACTAAGGCACACGAATCCTCTTGATCTATTTCAATTGCGTAGAGAGGAATTGTTCCCCATGTGTTTTCAGACTAAATTTCACGCCGCGGTGGTCTCATTCCGTCGCGCTGCTCGCGGCGGCCGCCTTCTTCGCCCTCGGCGCAAACAGCCTTTACGCCGATCTGGTCATCAGCGCTCAGTTTCTAGATAGCTCGAATGCGAGCGGCCGTACCGCAGTCGACTATAGCGGCGTCGAACCGGATGCTGCTACCGCGGACCCGGCGTTCGCCAACTCCAATCAGTGGAATCATCTCGGCGTGTCGTTTAACACTTTTCCCGGCGGCCCCGTGTCCTTCTCCAACCTGCTAGACAGCACCGGAGCCAGCACTGGCGTAGGCCTTAGCTTCTCGGACCTCTCGAGTTCATATGACAGTGGCACCGCTCTGCCGGATACCTATGTATACCTTTACAAGTCCGACTCGATCTCGACTTTCACCTTCAGCAATCTGCCGGCTAACCAGAATTTCGTATTGTTTTTGTACGCTTACGATACGCAGTCCACTGAGTGCGCCACAGGCTCGAATTGCCGGGACGAGGTCTTCAGCGTGGGCACTTCGAGCTTCGACACGGCGAACGGGACGCCCAGCAGGGAGGATCCGCAGCAGGCCGTTGTTGGTTATTTAACCGGTACGACCAGCGCGACCGGCACGATCGACGGCACCTGGGCGTTCGGACCGCAAAATGCCACGATGATCGAAAGCGACTGGTCCGGCTTCCAGCTCGACGTTCACCCGGCTGTCAGCGCCGTGCCCGAGCCGTCGTCGCTTTTCTTGTTGATGAGCGGCTTGGGGCTACTCTTCTTCGCCGCGCGCCGCCACTGGCGCACCTGTGCGCGAAACTGAGCCGCGACTATGAGGAGCAGGCGGCCTGGGAGGCCGCCGCAGCCCAAAGGGGCTGCCCCACTAAGAAGTTTTAGCCTCCTTGCAGCCTGAATTGTGGGGCAGGACCATGTCCTGCGGCGGCCTCCCAGGCCGCCTGCTCCGGTTACCGTTTCAGCCCGATGCTGGACCAGGGATATTGTTCCGGCTCCGCAGCGAGACAAGCTTTCACCGGATTACTTTCGATGTATCGCTGGATACGCCGGAATTCGTCGTCGTTCCGAACCACATGATCGTAGCTCTCATCCTGCCAGAAAGGCTGTCCGCTCCGGCACAGGAGCCGGTTAGCTCGCTTGCTAGTCATCGCTTTGAGTGAACCGAGCAGTTTAGACAGGCTCACGTGCGGCGTGAGCAGCAGGTGGACATGATTCGGCATGATCACCCACGAGTGCATCGTGTAATGCCCGATTTCAGCGCCGCATCGGATGGATTCCGCAACCAGTCCGGCAATGTCCGGCTGCTTTAGGAACATAGGGCCGCTACGTGCTTGATCGAGCAGCCGATCCATGATGAGAACCGCTTCGCCCGAAGTCAAATTCACCGCCGGAAAGGCGCGCTCTGCGGGAAGGCTGTCTCGCAGCCGGAAGGTGATAAACACAGGCTGGCCGATCACATCGAGATGCGGCAGGCGGCGTCTCCTCATGATTGTTGCCATGGCACGCAGCAGGCGGCCTGCGAGGCCGCCGCAGGACATGGTCCTGCCCCACAGTTAGTGTGCACGGAGTATAAAACTTCTCAGTGGGGGCAGCCTCCCAAACGCTATACTGGAGTTTCTTCCAGCCCTCATGCCCAACCGATCTTTTGGGCAGCGGAAACACCGTGGCGGATTGTTGACCGCCATCGTCGTCATTTGCGTTCTGCTGCTTTGCTCTCGTTATATCGCTTCCACGCTGATCGACTACTCCTGGTGGTCGAGCGTGGGCCATCTAGGCACCTGGATTAACCTGTGGCTCTACCGCACGCTGCCGGTTGCGATCGCCGCGATTTTATTCTTCGTCACGTTCTGGATCGCATTTAAGCGTGGGATCCGGCGCGAATTGGAAACGCCGCACTTTGGCTTTCTCCACCACGCGGTGTTCACTCGCATCGCCACGGCTGTGTTGGCGCTCATCGCCATCGCCGCCGCCAATGCAACCGTAAACAGTTGGACCGTGGTCCGGTTCTTCGGCGGCGTTCAAGTGCCGGTATCCAAGTCGGAATACGTCGATCCGATCTTCCATAAGACGCTGCACTTCTACTTCTTCTCGCTGCCCTTTTACAACTTGCTGCTGCATATGGTGTTGACCGGCGCCATTCTCGCTCTGATCCTGTATTGGGTATCGGCAAACGTGGAGAACATCGCGCGCCACCTCATACCGGTCTATCCGCGGACCAGGTTTGAATTCGAGGAACTCTCGTTCGGCAACGTGCTCCGCACCCGCTTCGTGCGTCTGGCAGGCGTCATTTTCCTGATCGGCCTCGCTGTCAAGCTCTATTTCAACCGCTTTAACCTGCTCTTTGTGGACCACGGGCCATTTCTGGTCGGCGTGAACTGGGTCTCCGCCCATGTCACGCTGCCCTTGATTTGGCTGATGATCTTCGGCGCTGTAGCTGCCGCCGTCCTGGTCATGACCCGCTATGCGCGCTGGGCGCTCGTGCTGCTCATCATCCTGCCGATCCGGTTCATCTTGCCGAGCATTGTGGAGGCGGTCTACGTCCATCCGAACGAACTGGCGCTCGAGCGGCCGTATATTCAGGAACACATCGACGGCACGCGATCCGCCTATGGACTAACCGGACACATCACGGAGCGCACCTTCGAGGCTGTGCCCGAAATGCCCCTCGATTACGCCAAGCACAAGAACCTGCTGGACAACGTGCGGCTCTGGGATTGGCGCGCCTTTCACGACACAATTGCGCAGATTCAGCCGCTGCGGCCGTATATCTACATCGACACCGATGTTGATCGCTATATGATCGACGGCGAACTGCGCCAGGTCATGATCTCGCCGCGCGAACTCGACATGAGCCAGCTCGGCTCGGCGGCTGACAACTGGGTAAATCCGCACCTTATGTATACGCATGGCTACGGGCTTGTCATGGCGGAGGCTAACCGCATCACAGCCGACGGTCTGCCGCAGTTATTCATTAAAGACGCTCCGGTGGAGGTTACGACCAAGAGCCTTCAAGTAACCCGGCCCGAAATCTATTACGGAGAAAATACGCCCGATTCGCCGCCCGTTGAGCCGATCTTCGTCGATACGAAGCAGCCGGAGTTCAATTATCCTTCGGGATCGCAGAGCGTCTATACCGAACACAAAGGCACTGGCGGCATCAAAGTCAGTCCGCTCCTGCGGCTGGCTGCCGCCATTAAATACGGCGATCCCAATATTGTTCTCACCGATTACCTGACTCGCCAGAGCCGCATGATGATCCACCGCACCATCACCAACCGGCTTCACACGCTCGCCGGATTCCTGCGCCTCGACCCCGATCCCTACATGGTGGTGACGAAATCGGGCCATCTGGTCTGGATGATCGACTGTTATATGACCTCCGACTCCCATCCGTTCTCGCGGGGGACCTATCTGGGATACAACCACCGGATTAATTACATCCGTAACTCGATCAAAGCCACCGTGGACGCCTATACCGGCGAAGTCAATCTGTATGTGTTCGATCCCAGCGACGTTCTGGTGCAGGCATACTGGAAGTTATTCCCACACTTATTCAAGCCGGAATCCGCCATGCCGCCGGACCTGCGGGCGCACGCGCGCTATCCTGAGGCGCTCTTCAGCATCGAGGCGAATATCTACCGCACCTATCACATGCGCGATCCCGAAGCGTTCTACAATCGCGCCGATCTTTGGGACATCGCCAAGGTAGCGACCAGCCCGAACGGTCCGGGATCTCTGCTGCAGCCAACCTACGTGGTAGCCACACTGCCCGACGACAACCAGCCGGAGTTTATGTTGATCATTCCCTTCACCCCGGCCCATAAAGATAATTTGATCGCTTATATGGCAGCGCGCTGCGACGGCTCGCATCTCGGCCAAATCGTCGTCGAGCAACTGTCGAAGAAGAACATCATCTTCGGGCCGAGACAGATCGAAGCGCGCATCAACCAGGACCGGAATATCGCCAAAGACCTGGCGCTGTGGAACCAGCAAGGATCGCGAGTGCTGCGCGGACAGATTTTGGTCTTGCCCATCGATAACAGTTTTCTGTACATCCAGCCCATTTACATTCAGGCTGCTCAGGCGAGCATGCCGCAGCTTAGAAAAGTTGCGCTCGCAATGGGGAACCGGCTGGTATTTGCCGACACCTATGAACAGGCCCTCACGAACCTGATCGCTTCCTTGAAAGGCGAGGCGCCGGCGAAGCAAACCGGAGCGCCCGCGCCGGTACAGGTGGAGACGGTTAAAACCGCCGCGCAGCCGCCCGCTTCGGCACAGGCCGTGAAAACGCTCACGCAGATTCGCGATCACTTGGAGCAGTATCGAAAATTCAGCGCGCAAGGCAAGTGGGCCGAAGCCGGCAAAGAGCTCGACGCCATCCAGAAGCTTGTCCAGAAGTAGATGGGGTTGCGCCGCGGGCAGGCTGTCGAACGCGAGATGGGATACCATGTCCCAGAGAAGCCTCCGGCAATTGCTTCCACTACACTCTGAAAGAAACGGACACAACTCCACGTGCGACAGACATCTTGGCTCATAGCGGGCTGCAGCCTCGTGCTTACGGCTGGTCTGCTTGTATCCGCGGCGCCCAAAGCGGCCGCGAATTTCTTTACTCATTTAGATTCCAATCATGACGGCTTCGTCAGCCGTGCCGAACTGCGGGCGGCCACCGCCCAGTGGCTGCGCGGCGGGAATCCGGAGGGGGTGAACGAGAAACAGCTCTCGGCCGCGCTCGACAGCGCCTTCCCCGCGTCGCTGCTGAATTCGTTGTTGCACACACGCGGTCCGCAGAATGAGACGCCAAACCCGGCGCAGGTGGCGGCCATGGAGGCAGCGCTGCCGGATAAAGCTCCCGCCAAGCCGCTGCGCCCGCGCAAGGTGCTGGTGCTGTGCAAGGCGGCCGGCTACGTCCACGCCTCCATTCCGCTCGCCGCCAAGACGGTGGAAGAAATGGGCAAGAAAACCGGCGCCTGGAGCACCACGATCACTTACGATTCCGCTTCGATTAACGCGAAGAATTTGAAGCAGTACGATCTGATCTTCTTAGACAACACGACGGGAGCATTTCTCGACGATCCCGGTCATCCCAAGATCACGGCCGCGCGTAAGAAGGCGCTGCTCGATTTTGTCTATTCGGGCAAGGGCCTTGCCGGAATTCACGCGGCTGGGGATTCTTACCACAAAGCGCGGCAAGGCGCCAGCGGCTTGGGATCGGCGCTCGCCCCCGGCGTGATGAATGCGGCGGATACGGACCACAACGGCAAGCTCACCTCCACCGAGCTAACCCATTACAGCGACCAGCTTTTCGACGCCTTGGACCGGGGGAAGACCGGAAAGCTCAGCGATGCAGGCGTGCAGTCGCACGTCCTCTTCGCCATGTTCCGGTTAGGCTCGCACGGCAAAAAATATCACGCGGCGGCCAAGGGAAAGTCCGGGCCCGATCCGCAATACGGCACCTGGCCCGCATTCAACAAGATGATCGGCGCTTTCTTCAAATGGCACTGGGTTGATCCGCAGCACATCGTCTATACAATCGACGATCCCAACAGCCCGCTGACTGCGATGTTCCCAAAGGGAAAGCAGTTTTCCATCAACGACGAAACCTACACCTTCAGCATTCACAGCCCCCTCCAAAACGTGCATGTGCTGACCAGCATCGATTATTCGAAGATGAGCGCGGCCGATAAAGCAAAAGAGGACTATCCGCGTTCCGATCACTTCTACCCACTGAGCTGGATACACCGTGTACGCAAGGGCCGCGTCTTCTACATGGCTCACGGCCACGACCCGCGCGTCTACGCCAATAAGATCATGATGGAGCACTTACTGGCAGGCATCCAGTATGCCCTGGGCGATTTGAAAGCAAACGATTCGCCGAACGAGCGGCAACTCGCTTCTCATGCGATGAGCAGTGCATCCTCTCGATGATAGGAGAGGGCCGTCGGCCTGATCTGAACAATACCCGGGCTAACGCGCGGGTGGGTTCGATCGCGCAGGGCGGTGTGCGGCCGAAGCATAATGCTGATCCAGCGCCTGACGAACCAAGGTCTTGATGACCGCTTGGCGGCTGACGTTCAATTCTGCCGCAGCGTTGTCGAGCTCTTCCAGCATCGGCAAGGAAAAATCCACGTTGACGCGCTGGATCGAGCCCATCATGCGACCTTTGTTTGTGAAAAAACGCGAAACGTCCTTTCCGTCGTCCGCGAGACGCGCGATTGCTTCCGCTGTAACTGGCTTGCTTTGCCTATGAGTGCTCTTCATATAGCTCCTGCTCCTGCTTCGTTGCTCCCCATAGAGTTACGAAATGGTAAAACGCTCCCTCCCGGTCTTCCCGCACCTCAAAAATAAGCATATAGAGCGTTTCTCCCACCCATCCGATTGCGCGATACTGCTCAGGCAAATCGGACCGCTGGTCACCGCTGGTCAAGGCAGTACGGATGCGAGAAAATTTTCTGGGCATCCTCAAACCCAATGCCTCGTCTGCGATTCGCCTTCAGTCGGCTGCTCTTCCGCTCATCGAAGTGGAAACGCACTGGTATAGCGGTTACCATGGCGCGAAATGTGGACGGAGACATTGACGACTACCGGCTTAAAGCCGGTAGAATCCTGTTGCGACTGAAAGTCGCGTTGCGGCTGAAGCCGCCTGAAGTCTGCCCCGGCTGAGAGCCGGCTCAAGGCTTGGTGGGCGCTGTGATTTTGAATGCCTCATCGTCTTCGTCCCATCTTTGGTTCTCGATATAATTCTTGATCGTTGCTTCGTCCACCGCGCCCACCGTCGCACAGAAGTATCCCCGCGCCCACATGTGCTGGCCCCAGTATTGTTTGCGCAACTCCGCAAACTCCGCTTGCAAATGCCGGGACGAACGCCCTTTAATGTACTGTGCCAGCTTTGCCGGTGCCAGAATCGGCGGTGCCGTCAGCAGCATGTGGATGTGATCCGGCGAGATCGCTCCTCGCACGATGATCACATCGCGCGCTTGGCAAATTTGTCGAATCAGATCGCGCGCACGCTCTGCAATCCTCCCACGCAGCACCTTCCGCCGATACTTTGTGCACCAGATCATGTGATACTTCAGATCGAAAACCGCGTGCCCGCTATGTCTGTATTCCGCCATCCCTCCTATTCTG
>JBOGMI010000277.1:0-1885 GCA_050746645.1 Bryobacteraceae bacterium
GCGTGCGGAATCGTTGTAGAAGGATTTTTCGCAGGAACGGTATCACGCAGAAAGAACTGAGCGGACGCGCACAGGCGAGCCAAAGGCGCTTGCTCGGCAACCTGCTCCGGTTTTTCCACGAAACCAACGAGATGAACCTCCGCCAAAGGAGCCAGCGCACGCAAAACCGCCTTCATTAACACGGCTCCGCCATGTACCGGCGGCTCAATGGGATAGGGCGTAAGAAACAAAATCCGCAGCTTATCGGGAACCGGCTCACTGGCTGACGAAAAACAGTCGCGAAACCAGGCGCCGCGCTGCCGGCGGAAAGCTTCCGTATCGGAAACAACGGCCAGCGAGCGCGCGTGCCAGCGCGCTTTGATTGCTTCCGGAAGCTGCCGGAAGGCGGCGAGCGAAAAGCGCAACACGAAATGTGTGAAAAGCATTTTCCAGTTGTGTATGTTTTTCCATGCGAAGAGAATCCGGTTCTTTTTGAAAACACCTTCGATCAATGGCGCCGAATATATGCGGCCGATTGTGCCGCGATGGACGTGATGCACGATACTGCGCGGCTGATAAAGGACTTTCCAGCCGCACTTCCAGGCCACATGGCCCAAATCGGTGTCTTCGTAATAAAAGGGCCGCAGCAGATGGTCGAAACCGCCGAGTTGGAGAAATTTTCTGCGATCGAAAGCGCTGGAGCCGCCGCCGGGGTAGGCGCAGGGGTATGGGATGTCGATCGCAGGATCGGCCCGATGGCCGGCGCGCAGGCTTCCGCGTTCCCACCAGGTTTGCGTCAGCCCGGTTTCCTCGCGGCGCCTGGCCGGATCGGCGAAAAAAATCTGGCAGGAGACCGAAAACACCAGTGGATCGGCGAAGGGCTCGAGCAATGGGGCGAGAAAATCCGGCTCGACACGCATATCGTTATTAAGAAGCACGACGATTTCGTTGCGCGCGGCGCGAAAGCCTTCGTTCGAGCCGCCGCCGAAGCCCAGATTCTTTTCGAGTGCGATCACTCGCACGCCGGGGAAATGCTCCTGCAGGAAAGCAACGCTTCCATCCGTCGAAGCATTGTCGACCACGATCACTTCATTGGCCCCAGCGGCTGCGATCACCGAGGGAAGAAATTCTTCGAGCAGTTCGCGGCCATTCCAGTTGGGAATCACGATGCTTGCCGTATCGCGATACGGCGCGGTGTCTGGCGCATGCTTGCGCCTTCCAAACAGCGCGAAGGCCAAATCGGCAAGAGCTAAGGCAAGCGCCGCAATGACCGCCAATACCGGGCTGAGCGCCGTCATGTGATGTCCCGGCTCACATCCGGCCCCAGGTTCAGCAGCCGCCCCAGGCGCATCCACCGCGACGACCGCACCAGATTCCGTTCTTCCATCAAGCGCGCGATTCGGGCTTCCGCCGCTTGCAGTTTTTCCCGTGCCGCGGCCAATTCTCCTTCGAGGCTCTTGGCCCAGTGCGTCCGGTCGTCCAACTCGCGATGCAGGTCGTCGATTTTGCTACGCGCGCCGCTCAATTCCCGCTCGAGCGAGAACGCCCAGCGCTCACGCTCGCGCAATAGATTTCCGGTCATGCCGGCGTAAATATAAGGTGGAGGAGGTCCCACCGGTTCCTTTGCACAAACGGCGAGGAAGAATTGTGCGTCCTCCAAACTCTGTCGATCGGCAATAAAACCCAGCGCCGCGCGACCGGCATGGCCTCCCGCAAAGATCATCGCCTCCTGCCGGTTCTGTCCCAAAATGCGCACAAAGGGAAAGACGCCGCTCAGGGCTTCTTCGAAAGCGGCAAGCTCGAATTCATGCACGTGAAACGGATTCGGGCCGCTTGACTGGCGCGCCTCGGCGTAGTCGATTTTATTGGGCGTGGAGACGAGAAATACGCCGCCGGGCGCGAGCAC
>JBOGMI010000278.1:0-8568 GCA_050746645.1 Bryobacteraceae bacterium
TCAAAATGGCCGAACACACCTGGCTCGCCAATCGCGCCCTGCGCTTCCAGAACCAATGCTTTGCGCTCGAGCCGAAATCTCCCGAGCAGGTGAAGAAAGGCGAAATCCCTGTCGGCGTCGACTTAACCTACCTCGAATATTATGTCCGCTACCACGCCGCCCAGGACCGTGCCTACCAGCGCGCCTCGGCCGAGCTTCAGAAACGCAAGAAAGCACGGCAGTTAGCTGAAATTGGCTTTGCTTCGCAAAAACGCGCCGAGGCCGAAGAATCGCGCAAATCCGAGAAGCACGCCGTCCAAATCGCGACCGCCAATCTGCGCAAACAACGCGAAGAAATGAAGCTTGGCGACGCCATCGCCAAAATGCTCCCCCGGGATTTCGATTTTTCCTCTCTCGACCAGGCTTTTCCCGCCGCCCTGGATCCCGCCATCACCGCCGGATGCACCAAAGCCGCATGAGTTGTATACCGTACTGCGGTGAGGTTGGCTTTTTTCAACCGTATCTTCGGCCAGTTATTAGAAACGCTTCTTATATAGAATGTCGATGCCGAATTCGCCGTTGTCGTCGCGCTCGGCGACGACCGAATACTGCCGGCTGAGGGCCCATTCCAGGCGGAAGATCTGCTCGGAGGTTTGCGCCAGGTTGGTCACGTAGGTCACCGTAATGTTGCGCGAAATCTGCTGCTGGATGGTCAACCTCGATTCCGGAGTTACGGTGCTGCCCTGAGCCAGCGGGTCGATCTTAATGTTGGTGATACCGAACAACTTTGAGAGCCGGCCGGATTCGGGCGTGATGGCCTGGCCGAGGACGGTATTGGCGCTCGATTCCAAAGCCGCGGTTTCGGCGGCGGTGGGCGTGTTCGCGACGTGGGCGGCGGTACCGGGCGTTTCGCCGACGGCAAGCAGAGCGATAATGTCGCGGGGCTGCAAAGGCGGGTCGGAGCGGTAGTTGATGTTCAGCTTGTTCAAAGTGCCCGCAACGGTAATGTTGACCGTGATACCGTGCGCCTGGGTCTGCAGGTCAAGATCGACGGCGGGCTCGATCTCGACCGGGCTGGTGAAATGGATGTCGGCGTGGTTGATGGTGTATTTGGCGCCGAAAATTTTCAATTCGCCCTGATTCGCCGAAACCGTGCCCAGCAGCACCGGCTGACTCGGCGTGCCGCGCAATTGCAGATCCACCTGCGTTTGCAAGTCGCGGCCGAGCGAAGAGCTGAGCTGCAGATTGGGAGCGCTGACGATGTGCACATCGAACTGTAATCCGGTGATGAAGTTTTTCGCATTGCCCGGCGTGGGGACGGGCGCGGAGGCCGAGGCCAGCAAGCCTTCCCAATCGCTGTTCGGACTAAGAACGATGTGGGAAACCGAGACCATGCCGCCGAGAATGCTGTTATCGCTGGTGCCGCTGAGGCGCAGAGATCCGTTGCCCGTGATGCTCATGCTGGGCGCGGGCCGGACGCGCACGTTCTGCGCCGAAGCCTGCAGGTTGTAAACCACCGGGCCGCCGCCTGCGAAGCTGACGAATCCGCCCAGGTTCAGCTTCCCTCCTCCGCTTTCGGCAGTCAGTTTGTCGATGGTGGCGCGGCTGCGATTGAAGCTCACTTTGCCGTTCACGGCGGTGAGGCCGTTCGGCACGTCGTCAAGAAAGAACGACCCGTTTTTGATTTCCAGCGTGCCGTCGACCGTGGGGTGGGAAAAACCTCCGCGAATCGTTGCGGCGACGAGCGACTGGCCGGAGGCGCGGACACGAGGATCGAAAAGCTCAAAGATGCGCAAACCGGCCGAGCCGCCCACGGTGAGATTCATGGGCTTGCCGGGCCAACAGGGAATCGATCCCAGCACGGCAATGCCGGTATCCTCGCCGCCGAGATGGAAACTGCGCACGTGGGCGACTCCGTTTTCGATTTCGAAGGCGAGCGAGCCGACATTGTGAATTACTAGATCCTTCGCTTTTGCCCCGGCCTCGGCGGGAAGCTTCGCGCGGACCTGCAGTTCGTCGATATGGGCCAGCGCCCGGATGCCGACAGGGTGCTCCAGCGGGCCCTGGAAGGTAATGCCGCCTTCCATCCAACCGGAGAACGGAAGCGGGCCGGCGGAGGCAGGGCGAACCAGCTCGGCAAGTTCCGCGAGACCGGCGCGGCCGAGGTGCAATTCGCCTTTGGCGGGAGCTCCCGGCGCGGCTTCGATACGCAATTTTCCGGAGACGGGTGCGTGGAGGATCTCGCCCGAAACCGTGGCCTGGACCGATGAGCCGCTGGTCGAGGCCACTACTTTTGCCGATCCGAGCGGAACGCCGTTGAATGCGATATGGCGGAACGTGAGAACGCCGTCGGCATTGGTCGGCTCGATCTTTCCGTTGGCGATGCGAGCCGCGGCCGTGCCGTGGACCTGGAGATCGGCAGCGAGGCCAAAGCGGAGCAGCTTGCCTACCGGGAAGCCGTTGCTCTCCAGTTTGACGTGAAGATTGCCGCTGGTCCAGACATCGGCAGCACGATGATAGATTCCGGAAACGGTGGCAGATGCCTTGCCGGCCGTGAAGTGCGCACGCTCGATACGCAAGCGATTGCCGTCGAGCTTGGCGGCAAGGTTGGCTGAATCGAGATGCTCGCCGCGGGCAACGAGGTTTCGCGCGGCGATGTGGATGGCGCCCGAAGGCTGAGCGAGCGAGCCTGAGAGGTCGATAGATCCCGAAGCAGTTCCGGCGGAGATTTGGAATCTGCGGGGCCCGTCGATTTTGGCAAGATCGAGGCCGCCGAAGCGCGCCTTCACATGTAAGGCACTGTCGGGACAAATCGTCCAGTCTTCCAAGCCAATACGCGCCGTTCCGCCGGCGTGGAAGGAACCGCTGTCGGCGATCGCGCTCGACAATTCAATAGCGTTTTTGGAGAGCACAAGATGGCCGCGGATGGGTCCCCAGGTTTGTCCCGCCCAGGCCAAGCGGCTGAGATTGAGATCGCCCTGCAAATGAGGATCGGCGGTTGCGCCGGCGATCTGGCCAGTGAAGTTGAGGGATGCGTTTTCGAGCCAAGCGGGCACGGCCGATTGCAAAGCCGGCGCGAACGAGAGCAGCGGCGAGAGATCGCTCATGTTGTCGCTCGCGAGCGTCACTTGCAAGATGCCGCGCGGGGATCCCGAAAAGGCGAGCTGGGTGTTCGGAAGTTGGAGTTGGGAATCGCCGAATGTGAGAGCGGCGCCGCGCGAACGGTAGGAAAACCGAAGATTGCCGGATACCGGCGTTTCGCCGGCGAGCGGGGAAATCCGCAGCGAGGCCGAGAGTTTGTAATCGGTATGGGAGTTTCCCAAAACAGCAGTGAGATGAACGTGGCCGTTTGCCGCTCCGGCCCAATCGAGCGGTTTGCCGGTCATGAGAAGAGCCGCGGTGCGAATTTTTGCGCTGGTCACCGCGCCATCGAAATCGAGATCGCGGCGATTGCGCACGACCGCGGTGCCGGAAATCGTTCCGCCGAGCGCAGAGATTCTCAAATGGGAAAAGCGCGCAACATCCGGTGTCCAGGAGAGATCCGAATCGAAAGACACATTTTTGAGCGGGACACCGCGAAGGCGGCCGGCGATTTGGCGGCCGGAGAGCTTGCCGTCGACCGACCAGGAATGATCGGGATCGTAATGGGCCTGGGCGGAAAGGGCAAAATGGCCGGACGTCAGGGCAGGCGGCCTGAAAGCCTGCCCCACATGGAAGGAAGCACGGAAAGTGAAGTCGGCGACGGGATGGGCGAAGGATTGCACCGTACCTTTGGCTTCGAGCGTCGCCGCATCTGTGGAGAACGAAAGATGTTGGATGGTGAGGCGGCCATTTTCGAGCTGCGCGTGAAGCTTCGCCTTGCCGCGGATGGAATTCAGACGCAAGCGCCCGGCCGAAAGCACGATATCGTAGCGCGGATGAGCGGATGCAAGCGTCACCGAAGCGTTCAGGTCTTCTCCGCGGGCGCTGATGTTGTACTTTCTTAGATCGGCCTGAAAAACGCCTTGCACGATGCGGAAGCGGTGGAGGCGCAGATGGAGGGCCGAATGCGAGCCGCCTCGGGGCCAGAGAGTGAAATCGAATTGGGGCCGGATCAGCTCCAGCGAGGCCAGATCGGCATCATTCCCGAGCAGCGACCCGAGACCCAATTGCAGCCGCATGCGCTCTACCCGAAGAAACGGCGCGGCAGCTTTCGCGTCCGCCTGGCGAACGGTAACGCCATCCAGTTCGGCGGTCAAATCGCGCCAATCGAAATGACTGGAGCGGACAGCGACACGGCCGCCGGTTGCGCTTTCGAGAGCGGCAACGATTCGCTCGCAAACCAAATGCCCGAGCCAGCCGCTGCCGATGGCGATCGCGATCAGGATGGCGATCGAAGCAGCGGCGGCGATTGCCGCGAGTAGGATGCGGCGCTTGGTCATGGTTTGAGCGTCCGGTCGAGATAAACAAGATGCATCTGCTCCCGGTTCTGCTTCAGCCAGGCATCCAAGGCTCTGTCGGCCTGCTTGGCAGTCAATATCTTTCGGATCTTCTCGCGCGAGGCGTTCAGCGAAGGTGGCGGATCATTGGGATGCGCGGCTGTCCAGTCAGGCAGATGCGCCTGATAATACTTGGCGATATCGGCGATTGAAATGGCAACCTCGGGGCGGAAACGGTAAGCGATAAAACGCAGCATGGTGAGCTGGAGTGCCAGATGGGCGCGCAAGACGGCATCGGTAAGACGATACTTCTCCAGCGACTGCTCGAAATCGCCCTCCGTTCCGAACTGCTGCTTCACTTTATCGAAATATTTTTGATTATCGGCGGCGCTGGGCAAGGGGTAGCGGCTGAGCCGCATTTCGCGCTCAACCAGTATTTGATCCACCAAGCGGCCGGCAGCCGCGCGGCGCGCGTCTACCGTGCGCACGACGGGTTTGCGATTCAGAAACGCCGCGACGCGCATTTCTTCGTCCAACTGTAACTCGGTGATAACTTGAGTGCCGGAATAGATAGCAACCCGGTCGACAATTTTGGCTTGGAGGCAAGCGGCGACAGAGAGCGCAAGCACAATACTAAAACGCCTGGCCGAGCGAGATGTGGAACTGGAACGCATTGATCTTCTGAACCGTCGCCACCGCGGTCCCATTTAAATAGTCTTGCAAGGTGCCTTTGAGGCCGAAAAAGCGGGGCGCGTCGGGGCTGAAGGAGAGATCCACGCGGACGGGGCCGACCGGAGTGCGGTAGCGAACACCGAAGCCCACGTCCTGGACCATATAGTTGAAATCCTGCAAATTTCGCTGGCGGAAGCGGAAGCTGAAATCCTTAATGCTGCTATAGACGTTGCCGGCATCGTGAAAGAGTACGCCTTGCAGGTTATCGCCAAAGAGCGGGAAGCGGAACTCTATGTTGTTGATGAACAGTGCGTCGCCGCCCAGGGGAAAGCCGGTGGTCAAGTCGCGCGGCCCGGCTTGGAAATCGGGGAAGGCGCGAATCGAATTTGAGCCGCCCGAATAAATGCGTTCGGCGAGCGGAATGGGCGGGCGTCCGCCGGTTCGAGTGATGATTCCGAATTGGGTGCTGCGCGCGAGCACGCAATCCCTGAACATCGGATAGTAAGTGGAATTGCGGGCCAGCAGCCGGCCAAAGTGCGTCTGCGATCCCAGCATTCCGGGAGCATAACTAAGATCAAGCGTGGTGTAAGAACCGCTATGCGCGTCGGCCGGATTGTCGCGCTTATCATCGATAATCGAGAATTCACCCATGCCCACTGTTTCCGGCTGGGACAAAAGCGGCACCAATAAATGGTTGATCTTAAGATTTCCCAGAGTCACATTGCGGAATACCAGGCGATATTGCAGAGTAAGAGCGCGGGAAATCGTCTGGCCGAGCTGAATCGAAGCTTCACGGCGATGGGCGGTGAAAGTGCGGATATCGTTCGAGTTCTCAACCAGAACCGTAGCGGTCAGGTTGAGATTGTCGTTGTAGACAAACTGCGGAATGAAGTAAGTAACGGCGCCTCGCTGCTCGATGGTGGATAGAGAAGTCTGGACCCCGAGAGTCTGGGCTAAGCCGAGAAAATTCAAGCGGTTCAGCCCGAAGGAGACGCGGGGAGCGAAGCCGGTGCTGCCCGCCGGATTATCCAGACTGGTCACGCTGCCGCCGATACGGGCGATCTGCGCGCCGACGCCGAAATCGAGAGCGTAATGGTGGGCCTCGTCGATATCGTAGAGCACGTTCACCCGGTTCTCATCGCCCTGCGGATTCTGAATGGCCGTGTTGACGCGGGCGAAGACGCCGAGATTGTAGAGCCGGCGCTGGCTGTCGGTCTGTTCCGCCAGGGAGAGCGGCTCGCCCGGCTTCAGCTCGATGCGGTGATCGACTACGCTGGCCTTGGTGGTCTTCAGGCCGCTCACCACGACGTTGCGGACTAATTTTTGCGGGCCTGTGTGCAGGACGTAACGCAGGTTGACGCCCGCCGGGTTTGCGGAGAGGGAAACATAATACGCAAAAGTCGCATTGACGTAGCCGCGATTGTAGTAGAAATTCAGCAGATGATCGCGGTCTTCGGCGATGCTCTGATCGCTGAACGGCTGTCCCGGACTGGAGGCGAGGATTCGGCGCAAGGCCGGAAGATCCGCAGCTCTGGCGCCTTCGATAGACAGCTTCGATACCAGCCACTGCGGACCTTGGCGGATGCGAATGACGACACCGATATGATTCTTGACGCCGCGGTAGTCGTCTTCCACTTTGGCAGTGACTTTGACGTGGCGGAAGCCGTTGGCGCGAAAAAGGCTCGCAATCGCCGCGGTATCGTGCCGCAAATAGGCCGCGCTGAATTCTCCATAGGGATAGCGCGGAAACCGGGCGGGCTGGATCGTCAGGCGCTCCCGCAGGGTTTCCGGTGTGAAATAATGGTTGCCCTCGATGGCGAGATGGACAAACTTATGTTTCGGGCCACGAACGATATTGTAAGTGATCACCCGCCTCCCTTTCGGCGCGTCCTCGACGGAGTAAGTAGCTTTCGCTTCAAGATAGCCCTTGGCTTGTAAATATTGCTCGATGTTATGGCCGCCTTCGCGGAGGAGATCCATGTCGACGGAATGTTCTTGAAAAACAGGGACAAGCTGGCGTAGGGTACCGGCGCCTATTTTGACGCCCGTGGTGCGCACGACAATGTGCGGACCGGGCTGGATATTTACGACCGGCTGCACGCGATTGGCTTCGGGAAGGTAGTTCAGTCCGCCGAGACTAACGCTGGATTCGAGATAGTTGCGCTGCTCGTAGAAGTTTTCGATATTTTCGAGGCCTTCCCGCAGCCGCTGCTCGGTGACGGATTGCCAGCCCAGGAGGCCGTACAGCCGTTTCCAATGCGTCACTCCAATGACACGGCGAACTTCGAAGGGCGGGATGCCTTCGATTTGCGGGCGCGCAAAATGAGCGCGATCGCCGGTTTTCACGTCGAAAATCAGGTTGGCGGCTTCGGATTTCGGTTCGTAGTGCAGTTCGGCGGCTATCTCGGCATGGTAATAACCGTTCCGCTGCAGCACCTGACGCAAGGACTGAATGGCGTCGTCTTCGTCTCCCCGGGAGAACGGGTATCCGAGGCGCAATTTCAAGGCGCTCGCGACTTCGCCGCTGGAGGGAGGCGACTTGATTCCATGCACGGCGACGTGGCCGACGAAATAGGCGCGCTTGGTGATGAACTTGAGTGCAACGCCATCCGGCTTCGACTCGGCATCCACGGCGAGATCGGAGAAGCGGCCGGTGGAAAAGAGGTTTTGGATGGCCTGGAGCAATTCGCGTTCGTGAAAGATCGATCCGGGGTGGAAGGGAAGTTTGCTGGCCAGTTGTGCGGCTGTCAGGGGCTGATGGGCGGGCTGCCAGGAGATGGACACGACAGGGAGTCCTTCGTACTGTAGAGCGGCCTGGATGGTGACCGGCGGCTGCTGTGGCGCGGCGCTTGCGGCCGGCAACAAAAGGAAGGCGAGCAGAATCAGCCGCATAGCGCGGGTTGTTACGATCATGCTGTATGGCACCGGAGGAGAAGCAGCGCTATTCCCGGCAAATTCTCTTTCCGCCGATCGGCGAATCCGGCCAGGAAAAGATCCGGAACGCGACGGTCTGCATCGTCGGCTGCGGAGCGCTGGGCAGTTTTCAAGCCGAAGCGCTGGCGCGCGCGGGAGCCGGCAGGCTGCGGTTGGTAGATCGCGATTATGTCGATTACACGAATCTGCAACGTCAATGGCTCTTCGACGAAGACGATGCCCGGAACGAAACGCCGAAAGCGATTGCGGCCGCGCGCCGGTTGGAGCGCGTGAACCGTGACGTTGCGGTCGAGGCGCACGTTGCGGATTTCACGCCATCCAACGCGGAGGAGATCGTCGCCGACTCCGGCATCGTGCTGGACGGCACCGATAATTTCGAAACTCGGTATTTAATTAACGATATCAGTGTTCAGCGAGGCATCCCCTGGGTTTACGGGGCGGCGATCGGCAGTTACGGCGTGACCATGCCGGTTGCGCCGGGGCGCGGACCTTGTTTCGCCTGCATTTACCCGGAGCCGCCGGCGGGTTTGCAGCCGACCTGCGACGTGAACGGCGTGCTGGCGGC
>JBOGMI010000279.1:0-7245 GCA_050746645.1 Bryobacteraceae bacterium
CGGCGGCGGAACAGCAATCGCAGGCAGACGCGCGGGCGCGCGCGACCGCCGAACAGGCCAAGGCGGAAGCCGAGCAGGCGCGCAAGCAAGCCGCCGTCGAGGCCCAGAAAGCCCAACAGGCGGCCGCCGAAGCGAATGAACTTCGCCAGCAGGCGGTCACGCAGAGCGATCAGCTTCGGCAAAAACTGTTGCAACAGTTCAATTCGGTACTGCCGACCAAGCAAACGGCCCGCGGCCTCGTCATCGACATGAACGATCTGCAGTTTGCCACCAGCAGCTATCAGCTCAGGCAGGACGCGAAGCTATCGCTGGCGAAAATTTCGGGAATCATCATCTCGCATCCCGGCCTGAATCTGGTGGTCGAGGGATATACCGATAACACCGGAAGCGTGGCATTCAACGAAAAGCTCTCCAACCAGCGCGCTGACAGTGTGCATGATTTTCTGATTCAAGAGGGCGTGAACCCCCAAACCATTAACGCTGTTGGCTACGGGGAGAAGATTCCCGACGCTTCCAACATCACCGCCAAAGGCCGGGCGCAGAATCGCCGCGTGGAAATCGTCGTTTCCGGCGAAGTGATTGGGCAAAAGATCGGCGTTCCTCCGAAAACCGCCCAGAACGCGCCGCCTCAACCGCAGACTGGATCTGCTCAGTGAATGCTTTGCGCGGATTGACTTGTTCATTCGATTGTGGCGCACGCTTTTAGCGAGCTTTAGCTCGCTCTGGCCAAGCGTGGGCTGAAGCCCACGCCAGCACGCTGAAGCGTGCGCCACAATGACTCAAGTCTCAGTGAATACACTGAGTAGGTGACCCATTACTCGATCGCGCTGATTCCCGGCGACGGAATTGGCGCCGAGGTAACTCCGGCCGCATTTGACGTCGCCGTGCACGTGGCCTCGCAGTACGACGCCACGCTGGAAGCGACGCCGTACGACTGGGGCAGCGATTACTATTTCCGGCATGGGCGCATGATGCCGGCGGACGGCATCGACCTGCTGCGGCAGCACGACACCATTCTGCTCGGCGCGGTCGGGCATCCGAAGATTCCCGATCATGTCACGCTGAATGGCTTGCTGCTGCCCATCCGGCGCGCCTTCGATCAATTTGCAAACGTTCGCCCCGCTGTTCTTTATGAAGGCGTGCGTTCGCCGCTGCGAGCTTCCCAGCCGGGCGAGATCGATATGGCTGTCGTGCGCGAGAACACCGAAGGCGAATACGCCCAGGCCGGCGGTTTCGTTCACGAAAAGCATGCGGACGAAGTCGCGGTGCAAACGTCGGTATTCACCCGGCACGGCGTCGAGCGCGTCATTCGCTTTGCCTTCGATCTGGCACGAAAGCGCCGGCGCAAACTGACCTCTGTAACCAAATCGAACGCCCAAGGCTTCAGCATGGTGCTCTGGGATCGCGTTTTTCAGCAGGTGGCCGAAGAATGCCGCGACGTCGAGACCGAATCGCTTCTGGTGGATGCCGCCGCCATGTGCCTGGTGACGCGGCCGCAAACGTTCGACGTGATCGTCGCTTCCAATCTGTTCGGAGATATTCTGAGCGACGTTTCGGCCGCCGTGACCGGAAGCATCGGGTTGGCGGCGAGCGCAAACGTAGATCCAACGCGCCGATGCCCTTCCATGTTCGAGCCGGTACACGGATCGGCGCCCGACATCGCGGGCCGGGGAGTAGCGAATCCGCTGGCGGCGATTCTATCCGCCGCTATGATGCTGGATCATCTCGGGCTCACAGAAGCGGCGGCGAAGATCAACGCGGCCGTCCGCGCGGTGCTCGCCGAAGAAAGCGTACGCACGCCGGATCTGGGTGGGCGCAATAGCACGGCGGAAGTGACGGCAGCGGTTAAGAAGGCCGCTCGATAGCTCCCACTCGGTCCAGCTCCAAACGCAGGTCGCCGTTTTCTTCCTCCACTTTGAAGGCGGGCGCAAAGCGGGCGCCCCACTCGATTTCGTCATAGCGATAGGATCGCCGCGTATAGACGGTTTGCCCGAACGTTTCGTCGAAGCCTTTCAGCAATACGATGAATTCCGCCTGCAAGCGGGCGAGGTCTTCGGGCGTTTTCTTGTACAACGGACTGCTTTCGCCGATGGGATGGACAATCGTCCAGGTCAGCGCCATAAACAAGACCGAATCGCGCTCCAGTTCCAGCGGGAAATAGCGCCGGAGATGGCGGCCTTCGACCCACTCGGCGGTCATGAGCAGAAGCTTCGCTTCAAGCTCGATGATGTCGTTCTTGCGGCGATTGACCGTGCGCAACTGTAAGCTGCTGCCGCCCATGTAGGGCGCAACGACCATGCTTTCGCTGAAGCCGATGCGCGCCGAGGGACGCGAGAAACGCCCGAACAGAAGACTCGTCGCAAGAGCCAGACCGGCCACACCGGTCATCGCTTCGGCCGCGGCCAGCGCGTTGGCCGCAATTCCATTCGGGAACACACTGCCGGAGCCGAGCGTCGTCAGGGTGTCGGTGCTGAAGAAAAATGCGCTCAGAACCTTCGAACCGACGGAACGGGCTTCGGCGCCTTTAAGATGCTCGACGCCGGTGGCAAGATAGAGCGCGGTAAAAAAGAGGTTGGCGACGAAAAACGCCGCCAGAAGCGCTCCGGCAAACCGCGCCCAGGAAGTGCCGATCAGAAACATGTAAGGATGCGCATCGCGCCAGGTAGCGCCTGTGCGCCGCACATTGAATTGACCGTTTGGGTTGAGCGCGCGGCTGAGCGTGCCTGTGTATTGCTGGGTAAGTCCTGGGTCGAACGCCGGTTTCTCCATACGAGGAGATGATAGGCTAATTAGCTCGCCCGGCGCTTCCCCGCCCTCTTCCCGGCGGCCGGGGTGGTTTCGGCGGCAGGCGCATGACCGGCCGGTTTCCGTTGCACTTCGCCCAGGCTTTTTTGCAGCGCCTGCATCAGATCGATCACCGGAGCGCGCCGCTTCGGCGCCGCGCCTTCCACCGGCTGCCCTTCGCGCTTGGCTTCGATCATCTGGTTGACGCGCGCTTGGTACTCGTCATGATACTTCGACGGGTCGAAATCCGCCGCCAATCCTTCCACCAGTTTTTCCGCAAGCTGCACTTCCTGGGGCTTCACGCTGACGTTTTCATCGCGGCGGAATTCGGGCACTTCCCTCACTTCTTCGGGATAAAACATCGTGTGCAGCAGAAGTCCGTCCGGATGCGGGCGGATCACCACCGTATATTCGCGCTGGTGCATGGCGATTTTGGCGATCGCGCTGAAGCCGGATTTTTTCATGGCCTCGCGCAGCAGATAGTAAGCCTTTTTTCCGGCTTCTTCGGGGACCATAAAGTAGGAAGCATCGAAATAGATCGGGTCGATGCCCTCCGCCTTCACGAATTCGAAGATCTCCATGTTATCGCTCGACGGCGGCGCGATCTTCTTCAGATCTTCGTCGCCGACGACCACATAGCGATCCTTTTCGACCTCGGAGCCCTTGGCGACCTCGCTGCGCTCGACGACTCGTTCGCAATGCGGGCAATACAACTGCTGTTTGATGCGCGTGCCGCAAACGCTATGAATCTGGTGGAAGCCGACCCGCTCGGTCCGCGCCGCGGCGTACAGGCGCACCGGAATCGTAATCAAGCCGAAAGTGATATAGCCCTTCCAAACGGTGGAAGCCATCGATTTTGTCCCTCAATAGTATAGAAACACAAGTTGAAATACTAGTTTCGCTTAGCCGAAGACCGCTCCCTGAATTACTATAATGTCTGCTATGCGTACGTTCCAAGGCGTCACATCCGTGCTGCTTTTCGCTCTGGCCGGACCGCTGGCACAAGCACAGTCCCGCCCACCCATCACCGGCCTCGCACACGTGGGCATTCTCACGAGCAACATGGCGAAGGCCAACGAATTCTACGGCCACGTACTGGGCTTCGAGCACTTCAGCTTGGACAAACCCGGCGGCGGCTTGATGCTCAACTATTACAAGATCAACGACCACCAATACATTGAGGTTTATCCCGGCCTCAAAGGGGACGAAGACCGCCTCACGCACGTCGCCTTCGTAACTACCGGCGCGCGTGAGTTGAGAGCTTATCTGGCGAGCAAAGGCGTAAAAGTGCCGGCTTCGCTCAAGCCGGGACTGGACGGGAATCTCAGTTTCGAGATCATTGCTCCGGGTGGGGCCGCGGCAGGCCGCACGATCGAGTTTGTGCAATACCTGCCCGGGTCGCTGCACGAGAAGAGATTCGGCAAACTGCTTGGCCCGAATCGAATTTCCACGCACATGATCCACGCCGGATTCGTCGTACAGAACCGTGCCGACGACGACCGCTTGTTTCGCGACGTCCTCGGCTTCCAGCTCATGTGGCACGGCGGAATGAGAGACAACCAGACCGATTGGGTGGACATGCGCGTTCCGAACGGAACCGATTGGATCGAATACATGCTTCGTGTCCGCCATCCTTCGGTCCGGACGCGCGGCGTGATGGATCATTTTTCCCTGGGCGTGAAGGACATCCATGCGGCCTATCGCAAAATTCTGGCACGTGGGTATAAGCCTCCTCATCCGCCGCAGATCGGGCGGGATGGGAAATGGCAGTTGAACCTTTACGATCCCGACTCGACAAGAGTCGAATTGATGGAATTCAAGCCGGTACGGAAGCCTTGCTGCTCGCCCATGATGGGGCGGTAGAGCTTAAAACACACCGCAACGGGGGACAGGCGGCTCTGTCCACGCGCAAAAACCGCTTGGGACAGAGTCGCCTGTCCCCGAGGGGCGCTATGGCGCAGCCGCCGCTTTAGCCTGCCGCTTCCCTCGAAGCTCTTGCTCGGCACGGCCCCAATCGACTTCCGGCGAGCCGTGGGGGCAGCCGCGCTCATTCCAGCACTGATAGGCGCGCGCTGCGATTTCCTTGTGCGTCGGGTCGTATCGCGTCTCCGCAACCGGGATGCTCGCCCGGTTCGCGGCCGCCGCGTGAACATCCGCCGACTGGCCGCTCTGTGCTGGAAGCCGCGAACTCTTGCTCTCGTTCTTCTGCGATCTTGAATGACTCATGCCCGCCTCCGGGTGTTTGATGGTTCGCTTACTTGTCCTGTTTCGTGGGTTCGCCCCGCTCCTTTTGCTTCAGGTCCTCTTCCACCGTTTTGCGGTCGCCTTCGGCCTGGGAAGGCACGGGACGAGTGTCGGCAGCCACTTCCTTGTCGGGCTGGTTCTTTTGCTGGGTGTCCTTTTGATCGGCCATAACTTGTGGACCATCGGGCGGCGATCCAGGTTTCACACCCGCCTTACTCCTCGCGCCGGAAGATCCAGCTCAAATCGGCAAAGAGGCGGGTCGTCAGGCTTTCGCGGTGCAGCGAATCGAGCGTGACGCGGCGGCTCCGGGCAAGATCGTCGTGAAATTGCTGTTCAAGCGACGCAACGATCTCGCGGTCGAAGATGACGACGTTTACCTCGTCGTTCAAGGCAAAGGAGCGGTGATCGAAGTTCGCCGAACCCACTACCGCGCAGACACCATCGATGGTCATCAATTTAGCGTGGATCATGGCCGGCTGGTATTCGTAAAGTTCCATGCCCTGGCGCACCAGCGGCGCGGAAAGCGCCTCGCTCAGGCGGCGCACGGCGGAATAATCGCTGTAAGCGCCCGCGGTGAGCACTTGCACGGAAACCTCTCGTTTCCGAATGGCGCGTTTGAGCGCGGGACGCACGCTGCGGTCGGGAAGGAAATACGGGCTGGTGATGCGGATGCTATGTTCCGCGGAATCGAGTAGCGTCTGAAACAAAACCCGCGCCCGGCTGGTGCCGTAGCCGGGCGAGCTCATAACCACCATGCAGGACGTTTTCCCATCCCCGCGCGCCGGAGGAAATTCATCCGCGGCAAACAGCACTTCGCCGGTCGAATCCACCCAGTTTTGCGCGAAGGTGGCATTCAGAGTGCGCACCACGCCGCCTTCAAAGCGCAAATTCGTGTCGCGCCAAGCGGGGCGGCCGGGCCGGTTTTCGATCCAATGATCCGCCCAATCGGCGCCGCCTGCGAAGCCCACGGTTCCATCGACGACCAGCAGCTTGCGATGGGTGCGATGGTCCCAGAGAGGCCAATCGCGGCTCACGACCGAGTGATACCAGGCGACCCTGCCTCCCGCGGCGGTGAGCGGAGCAAAGAAGCTTTGACGGGTACGAAAACTGCCCAGCGCATCGATCACAAGGCGAACCGTAACACCGGACTTCGCGCGCTCGGCCAGACGGCGAACGCATTCCCGCGTGATGTCGCCTTCGAGGAATTCATAGGCTTCCAGATGGATGCTGTGATGCGCCCGATCGATGGCCTGCAATTCCGCGGGATAGAATTCGCATCCGTTCCGTAACACCGAAACGCGATTGCCCTCGTAAGTGAGCGCGTCCACGATGCATCCGAGCCGCGCCGCGTATTCGGGTGAAGCGGGCGAAATATCGGGATTGGCGGCGAGCCGGTATCGCCGCGCCGGGCCGAGCAATTGCAATCCGAGGCGTGCGCCTTCGGCGGCGAGCACGCCGGCTCCGGCGACGGCGAGGGTGTTTCTGATCGTGTGCGGCATGGGGACAGTCTCAAAGAAAGACGCGCCCAAGGCCCGCATCCGTTCAGCGATACACTAGGAATCGGAATGACGGCGCGCTGGTGGACGATCTCCGGAGTGGCTTTGGCGGCGGTGGTGCTGGCCGCATGCAGCAGCGGACCTACGCCGCATGCGAGCGCAAAGATTAAAGACGCCAAGGCCGCTCCCAACTTTACGTTGAAAAATGCCGAGGGCAAGCAGGTCTCGCTTTCGGATTTCCGCGGCAAAGTGGTGCTGCTGAATTTTTGGGCCACCTGGTGCGGTCCCTGCCAGGTGGAGATTCCGTGGTTTGTTCAGTTCGAGCAAAAGTACCGCTCGAAGGGGCTGGAAATTGTCGGTGTATCGATGGACGAGGACGGATGGAAGGTCATCAAACCGTTTGTCAGCCAACATCACATCAACTATCCAATCCTGCTCGGCAATGAAACCGTGGCGACGCTTTATGGAGGCTTGGACGCGCTGCCGACCACTTTTATTCTGGACCGGCAAGGCCGCATCGCCTACCCTATACACGTTGGGCTAGTCGCCAAGAGTGAATATTTGAATGAGATCCAATCTCTGCTCGACTCGAATCGCAAGAGCGCTTCTCTTTTCCAGCTTCGTCCTGATTTTGCCGCTGCGCTTGCCGGCGCAAAATAGGCTTACTGTCAGCGCGCCGCATCCGGTGGCCGTAAAACCGGGAACGGAGCTGACCGCCCCG
>JBOGMI010000280.1:0-1071 GCA_050746645.1 Bryobacteraceae bacterium
GGGAAGACGATTTCGTGCTGCTCGCCGATATCTTTCCGACCGGCTGGCACGCGGCGGAACTGGCAAACGTAAAAAGCGGCGACACAGTGGCAGTCTTCGGCGCCGGACCGGTAGGGCTGCTCGCGGCTTACAGCGCGCTCATCAAGGGCGCATCGGAAGTCTTCGTCGTGGATCGCTCGCCGGAGCGGCTCAAGAAAGCGCAGGAGATCGGCGCCATTCCCGTCGATTTCTGCAAAGGCAATCCGGTGGAGCAGATCCGCGAGCGCCGTTCCAACAGCCGCTCCATTCAGGCAGCGATGCGCCCGGGCGAGAAGGAAAAGCTTCCGGGAGTGATGTGCGCCATCGATGCCGTGGGCTATCAGGCGCGCCACGGCAAAGACACGGAACGCGAACATCCTGTTCAAGCGCTCGAATGGGCAACCCAAATCCTGAATCCAACCGGCAGTCTCGGGATCATCGGCGTTTACTTCATGAGCGATCCGGGCGCAAGCGACGACAAGAAGAAGAACGGCATTTTCGAAATTCCCCTGGGCGCTCTGTGGGCCAAGAGTATTAGCATCGGCCAGGGCCAGACGCCGGTGAAGCGGTACGACGTCTATTTGCGCGATCTGATCATCGCCGGGCGCGCGAAACCGAGCTTTATCGTGAGCCATCGCCTGCCTTTGAGCCAGGCCCCGGAGGCTTATCAAAAATTCGACAAGCACGGCGTCGAGGATGGCAAAGAGTGGACGAAGGTCGTCCTCAAGCCGGAGATGGATCGCGCCGGGCGAGCGGCCCACGCGTAAGTACTACTGCTACAGTCTGGTTTCTTGGCCGCTCGATGCTCGGGGACAGGCGACTCTGTCCCAAGCGGTTTTTGCGCGTGGACAGAGCCGCCTGTCCTCCGTTTGCCCATAGGAACTTCGGAAACATGCCGCTAGGCGCCATACTGTTCACTTTCCTGTCGGCTATTTTCGCTTCCGGCGCCCCGCCCCGCCCGCCGGTTCGACAACGGAAAACTGTAGTTTGTGTTCGACCGGATCCATCCGGTCCAGCAGCACGCGCAGGCGGTCGCCGATGGAGTACATTTTG
>JBOGMI010000281.1:0-5577 GCA_050746645.1 Bryobacteraceae bacterium
AGCTTCTCCGCAGCGTGCGATCGGAATAGCGCGAGACCACGATCATCGCCAGCACGGCGAACAGGTAGGGAACCGCAGTGAGCAAGCCCGTTTTGCCCATGGAAAGCGCGCTGCCCTGGTGCACGATGGTGGGCAGCCACAAGACGAAGCCGTACACGCCCAGACTCCACAAGAAATATTGCGCCGAGAGCAAGAGCACGTCGCCGCGCAGCAACGCTTGGCGCACGTTGCGCACCGGAGCGACCGCAAGCTGCTCGTTGGCCAGTTGCGCGTCCAGAGCTGCCGCGGCATCGGCTGTCACCCAGCGCGCTTGCTCCGGCTTGTCGCGAGCAATGGCGATCCAAGCAAAAGCCCAGGCCACCGAGGGCAAGCCTTCGATAATGAACGCCGTCTGCCAGCCGAAATCCTGAATCAGGTAGCCGGTGATGGCGGACATCCAAAGCACCGTTATGGGATTGCCGAGGATGAGGATCGTATTCGCGAAGGAGCGCTCCGAGCGCGTGAACCAGCGCGTCAGCAGCAGAAGCGACGCGGGAAGGATCACGCTCTCCGCAACGCCGAGAAGCAAACGGTCGATCGCCAGCAGCCAAAATTGGCGGATCACGCCGGTAAGCGATGCGAATACTCCCCAGGCAATGAGCGCGAAAAAGATCAGCCAGGTGGCGCTTCTCTTGCGCGCAACCGCCGCGCCCGGCACCTGAAACGCGAAGTATCCCAGAAAAAAGAGCGCGCCGAGAAGCGAGGTTTGCTGGCCGCTTATGTGCAGCGTCGAGGCCAGCCCGGCAGCAGCGCCAAAACCGTAGTTGGCCCGGTCGACGTAGGCCAGGCTGTAAGTTACAAAAACCGCCGGGAGCAGATAGAACCAGCGTCTGCGTAAAGCGCTCGCAGCGGTCATGGGAGCGCTGGTGACGGGCTCCACGGCTTGCGGTTACCGCGAGGTTGCGCGCGCAGTATACGTTTTGCTGAAACCATTGCGGCCATTAGTTACCGTGATCTTGCCGCCCGGAGTGATGTCGACTCTGATCGGATATTCATGGTCGTGCGCCGTATTGAGATTGGCGATGTAATTCGGATTGCCGTTCAGATCGGGATAGCGCACGCTGTAATGGACACGCCAAAAACCTTTCAGATCGGGATAGCCATCGACCGTCTTGATGACTTCTTTATCGCCACCCTTCTTGGAGCCGTTCTGCATCAGTGCGACCAGCGGATCGAGCGCGGCCGTCGGCGGGCTGCTCGAAAGATTCATGCCATGGCCGGTCACGAAGTATACGTCGACTTTGCCGACCTTGTTGACCGGGCACAGCAGTTGGATCTCTTTGTTCCAGGTCAGATCGCCCAGGTCAAGAATGCGCGTTTTGCCAAACGTGATGAGCGTGCCGACCGAGCGGACATTCTCCTCGCCGCCGTTTTTGGGATGGAGCGGCACATTCGCACAGTAGGGATTCTTCTGGCCGGCGCCAGGCAGCGGTTTTTTCGGTTCGTTTCCGTCGCTGGTGACAAATTCCAGATGCATGGAGCCAATATTGAGTTTCTGGCCGACCCGAGCCACGATGTGCTTATGGCCCTGACGCGCCTTTACATACTTTGGATAAAGCCTCACGGGAGGTCCGGTGTGCTGGCGGTTGGGGCCATGATCGATAAACGTGCCGACCGGCAGTTTTTTCATGAGCGCGTCGATCCCGCCGACGTGATCCATGTGGTAATGGGTCATGATCAGGTAATCGATTTTCGTCACACCGAGCGATTTGGCCGCGGCGGCGATGCGATCGGCGCTCGTCGGCATGCCGTGGCGCTCACTGAAGCTCGGCGGCCAGCCGGTATCGATCAGCAGCGATTTGCCTTCCGGCGTGACGAACAGCACGGAGGCGCCGCCTTCCACATCGGGCAGGACGATCCTGAGATCTTTCGATGACCGATTCGGCTGCGCGCCGGCCGCGCCCGTGACAAGCGTAAGCATCGATAGAGCCGCCAGACCGGCTAGCGTTCGCTGGAACATGTTTTCTCCTTGATTGTGCTGCGGCAATTATAAGGCAGGCCATCTCAAACAGCCTCGAAAGGCCATTCCCGCAACCGGCGCGCGCGCAATAGGTAGGCGAGAACGCCGCATGCCATCACAGCGAAGGCGATCCAAATATATTCCGCCCCGCTGCTGCAGAGAATAAAAGTCCATCCGGCGAGCGCTATCAGGACCGGCACGGGATAGAACGGCATTTTGAAGGGCCTCGCAATATGCGGCCGGCTGCGGCGGATCACGAGCAATCCCACGCATTGCGCCACGAATTGAGTCACGATCTGGATGACGATCATCAACCGAATCAGCGCGCCCAGGCTCAACAAGCATGCCGCTGTTGCAATCGCGCCCATGGCAAGCACCGAGAAAGCGGGAAAACCGCGCTTTGGATGGAGGCGGCCGAACCACGAGAAGAATTGCCCTTCCGCCGCCGCCGCGTACGGGACACGCGTGAAGCCGAGCAGCCCGCAAAAAACCGACGCGAATGCGATCCACAGAATCAGAAGCGTCATCAACTGGGCGGCGCCCGATCCGTAGAGGCGGGCGGTGAAATCCGAAATGATGGCCTTCGAGCCGATCGCCTCGTGCCAAGGCACCACGCCGATGATCGACAGGGTCATGGCGAGATACAGCACGGCGAGAACGGAAACCGATATCAGAATTGTGCGCGGAATGGTGGAAGCCGGCTTCTGAACTTCACCTCCGATGAGGCACACGTTGAAGTAGCCGGCGAAGTCGTAGGTGCTGATCAGTGTGGCCGCGCCCAGCCCGAGGAAAAACTGCGTCGATAAGTGAAATGCGCCGGGGGGAAGCTGGAAGGCGCGCGCGGTATCAAAATGCATTGCTCCGCTGCCGATGATGATGACCATCGCAAGGACAAGCCCGATCCAGAGGACGATCGAAATGCGCCCGATAGTGCGGATCTCGCGATACAAAAGAATCGTGGCGACGATGCAGACCGACATCGCCACGCCGGTAAGTTCGGAATGGCTCATATGCGGAAACAGGAACCGCGTATAATCTGCGAAACCGACTCCGCCCGAAGCCGCCGTGAGCGGCCCGGTAAGCATGATTTGCCACAAAAACAGGAAGCCCATCAGCTTGCCGAGGGATTGCGGCCCGAAGGCCTGCTGCAGGTAATCGTAGGAGCCGCCGCTGCCGGGCATCGCCGCGCCCAGTTCGGCCCACACCATTCCATCGCAAAGCGAAATCAGCGCGCCGAAGATCCAGCCGAGCAGCGCCTGTGGTCCTCCCATCGCGCCCAGAATGAGCGGAATGGTGAGGAACGGACCAACGCCCACCATGGCGAGCATGTTCGAGGTAATGGCCGGGAACAGGCCCATGCCTCGCTTCAACTCGGGGGCGCCGCGGGCGGGTGAGGTTGGTTTCACAATCGGAGGGCTGTCAGAGCATGTTCGCACACTCCAGGCCTTGATCCACCGGATCTCAGAAGGGGAGATGAACCAGGTACTGCTTTTGAAATTTCAGCGCGGTTCGTGCTGGTGTGGATAGGCCGCCTGCGCGGAGTACACCGGCTGCGAGCCCGACGGCGGCGGCGGAGACCAGCCTCCGGTTTCGAATAGGCGCTGGCCTGGCTCGCTCAAAAGCACCCACAGACCATAAATGCCGATGGCGGTTCCGATCGGGACGTGCAGCAGGTCGAGCGCGGAGATGACAATCATCAGAATGCGAGCCCAGGGCCGGAACTGCAGCAGTCCCCAACCTCCAATGATGGAGGGGAGCGAGAGGACAAACAAGAAGATCGCGATGGCGGTGCCGATACCCGTCAGAATGGAGACCGCCGCGACCGCGTCTGCTGGATTCGCCCATTGGCCAATCCATCCCGCCAGGGCGCCGGCAATGAGCAGAATGATCACGCCGGCGATCATTCCCAGGCTGCCTAGTACGATGTTCAGAATCGCCAGGATCTTTACGTGCTTCTGCATGGCTTGCTCCTTCGGCTTCCCTCCGCATCATACGGCAAATTGGGGCCGATTGTTCCAGAATAAATAGGTAAACTAAGGGTGAGTCAAAGTAACTTGAGCCATGAGTCTCCTGTGCCCGATCTTCGCGTTTTTGCTTGCGCAGCCATCGCTTGGGACGCGAGCCGTGACCGGATTGTTCGACGACACGTTTTCCGGTATCTACCGCCTGTCTCCCTTCGACTGGTCCATACTGCTTCCGTATTTCGGTGTCCTGGTCATCCTGTCGATCTACGGCATTCACCGCTTCGAGACCATGCGGCGGTATTTCAAATACCGCAAGAATATCCGGCAAGCTCCGCCATCGCGTTTCGCCGAACTGCCGAGGGTGACGGTTCAATTGCCGCTTTACAATGAACGCTTCGTGGTGGAAAGGCTGCTCGAAGAAGTAGCACGCATCGAGTATCCGCGCGAACTACTGCAAATCCAGGTGCTCGACGACTCGACCGACGAAACCCATCCGTACACCGAGCGCTTGTGCAACGAATACAGAGCCGCCGGCGTTCCCATCGAGTATCGCTACCGCACCAACCGTTACGGCTACAAAGCGGGCGCTTTGCAGGAGGGCCTGGCGACGGCTAGCGGCGAATTCATCGCCATTTTCGATGCCGACTTCGTGCCGCCGACCGATTTTCTGCTGCGCACGATTCACTACTTCGCCGATCCCGGAATCGGTGTCGTGCAGGCCCGCT
This sequence comes from Bryobacteraceae bacterium, assembly GCA_050746645.1. GTDB lineage: Bacteria > Acidobacteriota > Terriglobia > Bryobacterales > Bryobacteraceae > Bog-105. Next base: position 4,689 of record JBOGMI010000281.1, read on the forward strand.
GGGGCTACCTGAATAAAGAATTCAGTATTCTGACGCAAGTGGAAGCCATGCTGCTCGACGGCCATTTTGTCTTGGAGCATGGCGCGCGCTATGGTTCCGGGCTGTTTTTTAATTTCAACGGCACGGCGGGCGTGCTGCGGCGCAGCATGATCGATGACGCCGGCGGCTGGCAGCACGAAACGCTCACCGAAGACTCTGACCTGAGCTACCGCGCGCAATTGAAGGGCTGGCGCTTCGCATATATTCCCGCGCTGGAGTGCCCATCGGAGTTGCCGGTGGAGACGCATGCCTTCCAGGTGCAGCAAGCGCGCTGGGCCAAGGGGCTGACCCAGGTCGCGATCAAACTGCTTCCCCGTATTCTCAAGGCCCGCCTGCCCTGGCGCGTGAAGCTGGAAGCCGTCATGCACTTGACTCCGAACATCTCCTATCCGCTGATGCTGGTGATTTCGGCCCTCATCCTGCCGGTGATGATCGTGCGCTTCTACATGGGAGTCTTCCAGATGATGACCGTCGATCTGCCGCTGATCATCGCTTCGTTCTGGTCGATTTTGGCGTTCTACATTTACGCCCAAAAGGTGCTCTATCCGAAAAGCTGGTGGAAATCGGTGGCGTTTATACCCATGCTGATGGCTGCCGGCGTGGCGCTGACCCTCAGCAATTCGCAAGCGGTAATCGAGGCGCTGCTCGGCATCAAGTCCGGTTTTGCCCGTACCGCGAAATACGCGATTGGCTCGGGAAAGAAGAAATCCGACCATGCCATGTACCGGCGGCGCAGCGGTTTGCTGCCATTCCTGGAATTGGCGGCGGGCACGTACTTCGTCTATGCTATCGATTTCTCGATCGATATGCAGAATTACCTGGCGGTTCCGTTCCTGCTGCTGTTTGTCTG
>JBOGMI010000282.1:0-8100 GCA_050746645.1 Bryobacteraceae bacterium
ACTTGGGCCCTTAGCTCAGCGGTCAGAGCAGAGGACTCATAATCCTTTGGTCGTAGGTTCAAATCCTACAGGGCCCACCAATTTCGGTTTTGCCGTTCGAAAGGGGCGATTATCGTTCTCATACACAGAGCAACCGAGTCACCGTAGATGTTCCGCCGACGGGGTCGCTCTGCTGGGCAAGCGCCAAGTGATCCTGAAGAATTTTCTCGGGTTCGCTAACTGTGACCCGCCGCTACACGATAGCCGGAAGGATCGGCGCCATGCTCCTGGCGGAAGGCGCGCGAGAAGCTGCTGCGGCTTTTATAGCCGACGGCTTGTGCAATCTGCTCGGTAGAGAGAATATTTGCCATCAGTAGATTGGCGGCATGTCGCATGCGCAATTGCCGCAGTGCCACCATCGGCGGGCAGCCTATGGCGCGCGCGAAACGCGCCATGAACGCCGAGCGGCTAAGGTTGGCGGTCCGCGATAAAGACAGCAGAGAATGAGGTGAACCGGGACGGGCCGCCATGTCGGCGAACGCACGTGCGATATTGGGGTCGCTCAGCATAGGGAAGCGCTCCAACATGACAGCAGTGGAATTCAGAGACTTGCGCAGCAGGGTAACGAGAACCTGCTTTAGCAATGCTGTTGTCATTGCCGCCATGCCGACTTGTCGAGCGGCAAGCTCGGCAAGCACCGACTGCAACTTGGACACCAGTTGATCCGCGGCATCGAATTGCTCGATAATCGGCGCGCGCAATCCTGCGAAGAGATCGATCGATGTGCCGTAGGTCGCGCGGAAATAGCCGCAAAACATCATCACTTCCGGCTCACCATCGCCGGCCACGAACCTTTGTATTGTCTCGGGCTGAGCGCTCCATGGCCGTCGCTCTTCCACCACCTTCAACGCCGGCATCGCTCGCTGGCCAACAACAGCATCGATCCGGAATGGCTGCCCCGGCGGCGTGATCACGAAGGTATGCGGGACAAGAGCAATTTTCGAAGCAGCACCGACAACCATCAGTCCACGCCCCTTCAGATTGTAGTGAAGCCCCGCCCTCTCGCCCGCCGGAAACGACAACCGCCATCCCGGGCTGACTAGACACTCCGTCAACGTAACGACGTTGACCTCCAACGTTGTTATCAAATTGTCCAAAACAGACATCGGCGGAATAAGACTATCGGACACGTATGCAAGACCCCTGGACTATCCGGCTGCCCTAGCAGCCCGTGGCTAAAGTTCAAATCGACCAAAATCACCTTTGTAACTGATTGAATTTAAAGTGCTGCGAAATGCGATTTGGCCCATTCCGACACTTTAACCACGGGCTGCTAGAATCGACTTAGACCATGAAAATCATCAGCACCATAGCGATTATGTCACTGGTTTCCCTGCCGGCTTATGTGGGCATAGCCGGGGCAGCCGACGGCCACAAAACGCAAGCGGTCGTCGACGCGAACGGCAATTTGCGTGTGCCAACGAATTACCACGCAACTTATGAATTCCTGGGTACCTGGGCGATCGCCAAGGACAAAGGCCAAGGCTCAAAGCAAATCCATGACGTTTATGCCTCACCCGGAGCGGTTGCTGCGTTCCGCAGGAACGGACACTTCCCCGACGGCGCCGTTCTGGTAAAGGAGGTATACGCGACGGCAACCGAGCCGATGAAAACAGGAATTGTCAGTCATGCCAAAACCCTGAAAGGCTGGTTTGTTATGGCAAAGGAAAGCAGGAATAGCCACCCCGGTAATAAGCTTTGGGGCGAGGGTTGGATCTGGTCATGGTTCGATGCGACTGATCCTGTCAAGACAACGTCGACCAGTTTTCAGGAGAACTGTCGAGGCTGCCATCTGCCGGCCAAGCGCACGGACTGGGTTTACACTCAGGGTTATCCAATACTGAAGAACAACTCGCATTGAGTCGCCGGCCTTGACGATGAGTCGGGAGCAAGCGCAAACGACCGATAGGAGGTTCAACATGCCCGGCCATAAAAAAGATCCTGATGCATTGGCACGTCTGAGCCCAGAGCAATATCGGATCACACAGCAGAACGGCACCGAACGTCCCGGGACCGGCGAATATCTAGATAACAAGGAGCCGGGCATCTACGTCGACATCGTGTCAGGCGAGCCACTGTTCGCCTCGTCCGACAAATTTGAATCGGGATGCGGCTGGCCGAGCTTTACAAAGGCGATAGAGCCAGCCAACGTCCATGAATTGCAGGACAGCTCGCACCGTATGATCCGCACGGAGGTGCGCTCGGTGCACGCCGACAGTCATCTCGGGCACGTCTTTCCCGATGGTCCAGCGGATCGTGGCGGGCTGCGCTACTGCATCAACTCGGCCTCTCTGCGCTTCATTCCCCGTGACCGCATGGAGGCCGAGGGTTACAGCGCTTATCTGGATCAGGTTGAGGACATCCGATGACCGGAAACGCGCAACCCGGCCGGCGGCGGCTTCCGGGCTATGCGGGCGGCGGCGCATGCCGCTCCCAGGAGATCTTCGATAGATTACGGCCAAGCTAAGCCAGCAGCCGTTCCAATTTCGAGCCGGGCACGATCATGGTCTCGTTGCGCTCGGGGCCGTTTGAGACCGAGCCGATCTCGACGCCGGTCTTCTCTTCGAGAAACTTGAGATAATCCATCGCGCGGGCGGGCAGATCGTCGAGCCGGGTGATGTTGCGCGTCGATTGCTTCCAGCCGGGCAGGCGCTCGAAGACGGGCTTGATGGCTTCCATGCCACGCGTGCTGGCGGGCATCTGCGTCATCACGCGGCCGCCCACTTCGTAGGCGACGCACACCGGAATCTCGTCGAGGCCGTCGAGCACGTCAAGCTTGGTGATGAATAAGCTGTCAAAGCCGTTCACTTCCGCGGTATAGCGGAGCAGCGGCACATCGAACCAGCCGCAGCGGCGGGGTCTTCCGGTTACCGACCCGAATTCATTACCGGCACGGCGAATCTGCTCGCCGAGTTCGGTCAGGTCTTCGGAAGGAAACGGCCCGGCGCCGACGCGCGTGATGTAGGCTTTGGAAACGCCAATGATGCCGTCGATTTTGGTGGGGGGAACGCCGGTGCCGGTGCACGCGCCTCCGGCGGCGGCGCTGGAGCTGGTGACGAAGGGATAAGTGCCGAAATCGATATCGAGCATCGTCCCCTGCGCGCCTTCAAATAAGATGCTCTTGCCCTCGCGAATGAGCGTGTTCAGCAGATGGGCGGTGTCGCAGGCGAGCGGACGGATCTGCTCGGCGAGCGCGCGGTAGCGGTCGAGGATCTCATGAAAGTCGATGCGTTCGGCGATATGGAACGCATCGGCGATGAGCTGCTTGTCCTCGGCGAGCGAGCAGTAGAGAGCGTCGAAATCGGCATCGACGAGATCCGCGATGCGAATGCCGCGCCGGGCGATTTTGTCTTCGTAGCAGGGACCGATGCCGCGCGAGGTGGTTCCGATGGCTTTGCGGTTGTCGCGTCCTTCCGAAATTTGTTCGAGCGTGCGGTGGAAGGGGAAGATCACGTGGGCGCGATTGCTGATGCGGAGCTGCGATTTGACGTCGATTCCCATCGCCTCCAGCGCCGAGATCTCCTCGACGAGGGCCGCGGGATCGATGACCACTCCGTTTCCGATCACCGCCAGAACGCCCGGCCGCAGCACGCCGCTCGGGATCAGTTTCAGGATGAATTTCCGCGCTCCGATGAAGACGGTATGCCCGGCATTGTGCCCGCCCTGATACCGCGCCACGGCGGCGAATTTTTCCGACAGCAGGTCGACGATCTTGCCTTTGCCCTCGTCGCCCCATTGCGCGCCGAGAACGATTAAATTGCTCATGAAATTGCGTGGAAACCCAAAACCTACGATCTTACCGCACTGCGCCGGGCTGTGTTACTCTTGGCACGATGCGGATGTGCGACGTGTATCTGGGGCTGGGGCCGGAGGTGTTCGGCAAGCTGATACGCGGGATTTCCATCGGCCAATTGAAGACGTTTAAAATTTATGAACGGTTCAAGCTGCGCGCGCGCCTGGTGAAGCTGAACTCCGAATCGCTGCGGAAAGCGGAACCGAAGCTCTGGGCGCGCATTGAGGCCGGGGAAGAGGATTTTGCCACGGATCTTTCGCAGGTGCTGCTGCTCTCGCATATGGAAATGATCGGCTCGGTTTTGGATTTCCTCGCCATCCCGCACGACAACGGATTTTTCGACAAGGACCTGGAAGCCGGCAAATATTTGACCGAAGGCTGGAAGCAGCGCGTTTTTCAAGAGTTCTCGGAAAAGTATCCGCGCGCAGTTCTGCTTTTCTATATCAACCATCTCGATTGGGAACTCAACAAATCCGGCGAGGTGTTTGTTCCCGCGGCCTGAGCATGGTGGATTTGCATTCGTTTCACGAACAGGTCAAGCGCGGCGATCTGGCAGGGGTGAAAGCGGCGGTTGCCGAAGACAGCGCATTGATCGATGCGGCAAACGAGGAGGGTCAAAGCGCCTTTCTGCTGGCGAAATATTATCGCCACGAGGAGCTGGCCAATTATCTGTTGTCGTTCGGCCCCAAGCTGGACCTGTTCGCTGCTTGCGCGGCCGGGCGGACTTCCGATGTGCTGGAACGAATCGACAGCGATCCGGCGATGCTCGGCGAGCATAGCAGCGATGGCTGGACACCGCTGCATCTGGCCGCATTTTTCGGACATACCGAGCTGGCGAAGGGTTTGCTAAACCGCGGCATGCAGGTGGACCAGCGCTCGACCAACCCAATGAAGAACACGCCGCTGCACGCGGCCGCGGCGGGAGGGCAGATCGAAGTCATGCGGCTGCTGCTCGAAAACGGAGCCGATGCCAGCGCGCAGCAGCACGGGGGCTGGACGGCTTTGCACACCGCGGCGCAAACCGGAAATCGCGCCATGTTCGAACTGCTGCTGGCGCATGGCGCCCACGTCCATGTGCGGGCAGATAACAACCAGGCGCCGCTCGATCTGGCGCTGCTTTACGGACACGAAGAAATCGCCAATCTGCTCGACCGTCAGGGGGCGAAGCTGTCGTAGACGGAATGGTCGGAACCAAGCTCGAAGAGCTGCGGCGCTCGACGCTTGCGGCTTTCACGTCTGCTCTCTCCTCCGATGAATTGGAAGAAGCGCGAGTGCGCGCGCTGGGCCGCAAAGGGGAACTGGCACGCATTACCAAAGAATTCGGCAAGCTGCCCGCGGAGGAGCGCGCCCAGCTCGGCAAGCTGCTCAACGCGGTGAAGCAGGATCTCGAGATCGAACACGAGCAGAAGCAGCGCCACTTCGAGCAGACGGATTTAGCCGGCAGACTGTCCGAAGACTGGATTGACGTCACCTTGCCCGCCCCCGGCGTGCGGCCGGGCAGCTTGCATCCGGTGGCCCAGCTTCAGGAAGCGATCGAAGATCTGTTCGCTTCCCTGGGATTCGCCGTGCTCGACGGACCGGAGGTGGAAACCGAAGAGCATAATTTCGATGCCCTCAACATCCCGCCGACGCATCCGGCACGCGACATGCAGGACACGTTCTGGCTGGAGGGCGGGCATCTGCTGCGCACGCATACTTCGCCGGTGCAGGTGCGCGGGATGCGGAAATATGGGCCGCCGCTGCGCATGATCGCGCCCGGCCGCGTGTTTCGCAACGAAGAAGTGGACGCTTCGCACGAGCACACGTTTTACCAGCTCGAAGGCATGATGGTGGACCGTGAAGTCTCGGTCGCCAATTTAATCTATTTCATGAAGGCGCTGCTGAGTTCGATTTTCGGCCGCGATGTGAAGGTGCGGCTGCGCCCGGGGTATTTCCCGTTCGTCGAGCCGGGATTCGAGCTCGATATTCGCTGCCTCATCTGCGACGGCGCCGGATGCCCGGTTTGCAAGCAGAGCGGCTGGGTAGAACTTCTGCCGTGTGGTCTGATCCACCCCAACGTGCTGCGCATGAGCCGGATCGATCCGGACGAATGGAGCGGCTTCGCCTTCGGGCTGGGCTTGACACGGCTGGCCATGATGCGCTATGAAATCGATGATATCCGGCAGTTGCAGGGCGGCGATTTACGCTTCCTCACACAGTTCTGATTTAGCTGTAGGCTCTTTAGAAGGGAATGAAATTCTCTTATCAATGGCTGCGGGAGATGGTGCCCGGCTTGGCGGTTGAACCGCACGAGCTGGAGCATCTGATCACGATGAAAACCGCCGAGTGCGAGGGCATTGAGCCCGCGGGCGCGGACTGGATCATTGAAATCGACAATAAGAGCCTGACGCACCGGCCCGATCTGTGGGGACACTACGGAATGGCGCGCGAGGTGGCGGCCATTACGGAAGGCAAGCTGGTGGATCCGGTGCCATCCAAGCTGCTGCCGAAGCGCGGGAGCGCCGCGATTCGAGTCGAAATCGAGGATTACGAACTTTGTCCGCGTTACAGCGCGCTGGTGTTGGAGAATGCCACGGTTGGCCCGTCGCCGCATTGGCTGCGGGAACGGCTCGCGAGCGTCGGCCTGAACCCGATCAACAACCTAGTCGATGTGACGAATTACGTGCTCGCCGAGCTGCCGCAGCCGATGCACGCTTTCGATGCGGATCAGCTCGCGGGTGGAACGATTTTCGTGCGCCGGGCACGCGCGGGCGAGAGCATTCGCGCTTTGAACGGCGAGACCTATAAGCTGGATAGGGCGGATCTGGTCATCGCCGACGCCAGCGGCCCGATTGCGATTGCGGGCGTGATCGGCGGGGCTCATAGCGCCATCTCCGCGAGCACGAGGCGCGTGGTTTTAGAGAGCGCCAATTTCCAAGCCGCCGGCGTGCGCCTCACTTCGTCGCGATACAAATTGCGCACCGACGCCTCGATTCGTTTCGAGAAGGCGCTCGATCCGGAGAACACGATTCGCGGGATCGCTCGAGCCGTCGAACTGTTCCACAAGGTTTCGCCGGGCATTAGAGCCGCAGGCGGCGTTGCGGACGATCGCGGGCCGGTGCCGCTGATTCCGCCGCTAGCCCTGTCGGCGGATGTCGTGAGCAGAAAACTGGGCAAGCACGTTTTGCAAGCAAAGATCGCGCGTATTCTCACGGCGCTGGGATTCGGCGTGGAGGGGACCGCCTCCGGGCCGCTCCTGGTGACGATCCCCACGTGGCGGGCTACCAAGGATATTTCATGCCCGGAAGATTTGGTCGAAGAGATCGGCCGGATCGTAGGCTACGACGAGATTGCGCCCGCGGCGCCGCTGGTTGCGGCTACCGTGCCGCCGGCCAATTCAATGCGAAGTTATCTCAGGCAGGTGCGGCGAGAGCTTGCCGCGCAAGGCTTCACGGAATTTCACAACTATTCCTTTGCGAACGAGACCGATGCACAACGCTTTTCACTCGAAATCGGAAAGCACGTTTCGATTCGGAATCCGATTGCCGCGGATTTGACCCACCTGCGCGCGAGTCTGCTCCCTGGATTGTTCCGCAACGTCGCTGGGAACGTCCGGCATTTTCGCGAATTTCGCATTTTCGAGATCGGCAGCGAAATTCATCCCCGGCCCGCGCCCGCGTTGCCGGATGAGATTGAGCACGCCGCCGCCGCGCTCTATAATGCGCATGGCGACGAGCGGGATTTCTTCGAGCTCAAGCGCGTCGTCGAATGCGTGTTTCCGGGCGCTAAGCTGGCCGCAACCAAACCATGCCCCTATGAACATCCCACGCGCACTGCGGAAATTCTTTGGCGGGATTCGCCGATAGGGCGCATCTTCGAACTGCATCCTTCTTTATTGCAGGCCGAAGATATCGAGGGCCGCGCCGTGCTATTCGACGTGGATCTGCGAATCGCCCAGCGGATTGCGGCGGCGCAGGGCATCCGGTACAAAACGCCGCGCAAGTATCCGACCAGCGGCTTCGATCTCTCGGTTGTGACGGATATCAGGACCCCGGCAGCCGAAATCGAAAGCGCCTTGGCGAAACTTGCTGGCGATGCGCTCGCCTCGATCGAGTTTGTGCGCCAGTACTCCGGCCCGCCGCTGCCGGAAGCCAAGAAGAGCGTTTCGTATCACGTCGAAGCCGGCGCGCTCGATCATACGCTGGATAGCGATGAAGTTTCGGCGGTTCGCGACCGCATGATTGCGGGAATGCAGCAGCGGGGGTTTGAGCTGCGGGTGTAGTCCGGAG
>JBOGMI010000283.1:0-1042 GCA_050746645.1 Bryobacteraceae bacterium
GGGCAGTGGATGCGCGCACCGGGCGCGAAATCTGGCATTTCAACCGCCCGTCGCAAGGCGACCACATCGCCTCGCGCGGCGTGGCGATGTACAAGAACCGCCTCTATTTCGGCACGCCCGACGCGCATTTGATTTGTCTCGATGCGCGGAACGGGAAGGTGATTTGGGATAAACAGATTGCGGACGTAAAATTCGGTTACTATCTGGCGCTGGCGCCGCTGGTGGTGAAGAACAAGATCATTATCGGCACCTCCGGCGATTCCGCCGATGTCCGCCATTTTCTGGAAGCGCTCGATCCGGAGACGGGCAAAGTGATCTGGAGGTGGTACACTACGCCCGCGCCGGGAACTCCCGCCGCCCGCACTTGGCCGAACACGCAAGCCAGGTTACATGGCGGAGGGCCCGCATGGCTGACCGGCACTTACGATCCGGAATTGAATCTGATCTATTGGGGCACCGGCAATCCGCATCCGGTGCTGGCCGGAACCGGGCGCGCCGGCGCCAACCTGTACACTTGCACGATTGTGGCTCTGAATGCCGATACTGGGAAGCTGGTTTGGTATTACCAAACCTCGCCGCACGATACGCACGATTGGGATTCGGTGGAGACGCCGGTTCTCTTCGACGCCGATTTCGATGGCAAGCCGAGAAAGCTGCTGGCGCAGGCGGCGCGTAACGGTTACTTTTTTCTGCTGGATCGTACGAACGGCCGGCACCTGCTCACCGCGCTGTTTGTTCCGGCGGATTGGGCTTTGAAGATCAATGCCAAGGGACAGCCGGTTCCGAATCCAAAGAGGGAGCCGCAGCCGGACGGATCGATGGTCGAAGCCGGCCCCGAGGGCGCGACCAATTGGAACGCGCCCAGCTTCGATCCACAGACCGGGCTGTTTTATGTCAACGGTCATGTGGGATTCAGCGCTTTTTATCTGAAGCTCGGGCCAAACGGAGAGCCGCAAGGGCATCAAGGCGGCGCGGTAACGCCCCTGGTCTCTCGTGCCTTTCTGGAGGCGATCGACTACCGCACCGGGAAGATTCGCTGGAA
>JBOGMI010000284.1:0-1402 GCA_050746645.1 Bryobacteraceae bacterium
ATCGGATGGTGGTCCATGCCGAGATTAATCATGCGGATGCGCACGCGATCCCCCAGCCGTACGATCATCGGCGTGATTGCCGGCCCGGATTTTCCGTTCATCGTCAGCCAGTTGAACTCCATGCTCATCGTGTTGGGCACGGAATTGTTCGGCAGCACCGAATATTCTTGCAGCATGATGACGAAGTCCTTGTCCACGACGGGCGTGTAGGCTTGCTTGGGGTGCATGATGAAGGCGCCTAGCATCCCGAGCATCTCCTGCATGGCCATGTGCGAGTGGTAAAAGTAAGTGCCCTCCTGGTGCAGCGTGAATTCATAAATAAAACGTCCGCCCGGCTTCACCGGCGCCTGCGTAAGGCCCGGCGCGCCGTCCATATCGTTGGGGATTTCGAAGCCGTGCCAGTGCATGGAGGTAGGCTCGGGTAAGTGATTGTCAAACACGATGCGCACCCGATCGCCCTGGTTGACCTGAATGGTCGGCCCCGGCGCGCTTCCGTTATAGCCCCAGAGATCCAATGTCTTCTTGGGCGCCAGTTGTTGTTTGACCGGTTCGGCGGCCAGGTGAAAAACCTTAACACCGTTGTCGAGCCTAAACGACAGGTCTCTTAAATCCGGCGACTGCACTCGAGCCGGAGTCTTACCCGAACTTACCTGCGCGGCGGAAACCAATCCCGCTCCCAAGCCAAAGCTAAGCGCATTACGAAAAAATCTGCGACGGTCGGTCATAACTTTCTTCTCCAAAGACTTGCAGTAACTTGCCGGCCCGCGACCACCAGGACGCTGCTGAAAACTCCCAAAACCGCTTGCTTACGCGCGCGGCTCAGAATCGGCGACCGCTAGTGGGCGGACACGGATACGTACATATGGCTGGAGAGAAGAAGAGTTAGATGCGAAGAACGGAAAGAGACGAGAAGAGTCTTTGCCCCGGCGGAGGCGCGGGATCGGGTTTGAGCCAGCGCTCCTGCGCGGGTCCAAAGGAAGTCAAGTGCGGGACCGCGAAAGCCGCGGAAAACGGGAGGAATGTTCCCTTGGCGGTTTCGGCTAAATTCCCGCTGTTCTCCGGGCTAAACAGGCGGGATTGATGATGCGAGCAAGCGCCTCCCGGCTGGCTGAGGCTTGCCGAATGCCCTTGACAACACGTCATGGGTCCCATAGGCGAAGCGGAGACCGCCGCCATGGAACAATCGGCATAGCACTGCGCGTTGGCGAGCACGCCGCTAATCAGCAGTGCTACAAGGATGAGGAAACAGCGCTTCACCTCGTCCAGAAGATACCACAAACAAATACGATGAAAGCAGGAATTGAGATATGAGCGATCTGGCGTTCACAGGCGAACGCGTCGTACCGGGTCGGGTTGAGCCTGCTCTATGGAACGAGCACGTCTCGCGCTACCGCTTCGCCGC
>JBOGMI010000285.1:0-1709 GCA_050746645.1 Bryobacteraceae bacterium
GTTACACGCTGCTGCACACCGCCGGCATCGTCGTGCACTCGGCCAGGAGGACCAACTTGCGTCTCGCAGAGGGCTGGCCGTGGGCCGACCAGCTCGTCGCCGCATTCGGCCGACTGCCCAGTTGGCAGATCACCGTCACCTGACGCTCTCCGACTCCAGCTCCACGAATCACAAATTCTCGCCTCTGGTCGACGACGCCCCCCGGGACCTCTCACACGGCGGCGATCGGCGCTACGCAGAGAGTCGCGCACGTCGGCCTCCACGATCTTGACGCCCACGTCAGCCCGAGACGCTCCCTCCGCCATCTGTCAGGGCTCACCCAGGCTTACTGAATGGTTTCGGTTAAGTCCGCCACAGTGGTGTACGAGTCCGCGGTGAACAACTCGCGCTGAGCAGATCGCTTCGCGCCGAGCATCCACGGAAAATGACGACCACCGCACCAACCTTCAAACCCTGCGAAGGAACGAAGGAGATGGTGCGATGACCGTCAACAACTGTGTAGTCCGGCGGTAAGCGGACAGTGATTCCGGGCGAATCCGTACACCGGTTCCGGGGGAATCCGGACGCCCGTTCCGGCTGATTCCGGACTGCTGAGACCGGGGTTCTGCCCGGCCCTGGGTGGGTTGTGCGTCTGGGTCCACCAAGGCGGCACGCGGCCCCTTGAGGATGACGAGTTTAACGTTTGTCATTGGGTGTGGCTCCGCTGGAGGGACCGATCAGGCGGCCTTCGGGATGACCCCGCCTGCATAACGAGACGCGTGAACGCGCCTGTGCTCCTGTGCCAAGTGGAAGGAGAAGTACTCGGACCAGTCTCCGTTCGAGCGCACCGCTCGTAGTTTCAGGATCGCCTCCGCACCCAGGACGGACCAGCGCGCCCCAGTCACGTCCATTCTGTCCCGGACCAAATGGGCGCATGCGCCTTCGATCACACCCGTGGCGATCGGCCACCCGGCAGCCAGGGCCTTCGGATAGTCGAGGTAGGGCTTCTTGTTCTTCAGGTAGCGGGCGCACTCGTCGGCCTTCTCGCGTGCCTTGGCGTCGAGATGAAGCATGGTGGCCTTACGCCGGATGGCTCCTGCGACGATCCCGGCCTTGCCCTCCAGGATTGCCAGTGCCTTCTCAGCGACAAAGGCCTCCCCCTCTGGGTCGGTCTCGGCGAAGAAGCAGCGTGCCGCCGACCACAAATACTCGACCACGTGGATCCAGTCAACGACGATCGGGACGTCAACGCCACGCTTCTTGGCTTCGGCTCGGATGCGATCGATCTGGTGGCGGTTCCCGTCGACCAGGGCTACCCAGGGACGGCGGTGCTCGGGGTCTCGTCGCTCGGCCTCGCAGAACGCTGTCGCGATCACCTCCTTGGCGTCCTCCACGACGCTGGCCGTCAGCCACTTGGCCTTGGCGGCCGGGGCAGGCGCCTTGGGCTGGTCCTTTGATCGGGTCATGATGTCGGCCGGGCTTCTCGCGACGGGGGGACAGTCGTAGACCGCAGCGAGCTCGGCCATGCGCTTACGGTCCTTCTTCTCCCCGCGGGTGAGGCGGGTCGTCAGCTTGTGGCTGGCGGCTTCGGCGGCCTTCTTGGTCGCTTCCCGCAGCTCGCCTGGGCGCATGACGATCCCCTTGCCGTCACAGGAGATCACCAGGGCGTCGGTGTCGCCTGCTGGCTCTGGCTTCGCCCTGTCGTAGAAGTCCTCGACGTCGACAGCCGC
>JBOGMI010000286.1:0-1728 GCA_050746645.1 Bryobacteraceae bacterium
AATCGAAGAAGCCGCGCCAGGCGAAGGGTGCATAAGCGGGGCTATAGGGACGGGACTTTTGAATCCCGGTCCACAGATTCCAGGCCATGTAGGACGGCACCGGCTGGGTAGGCGGGAGCGACGTCAAGCCCTGCGGCCACCACGGGCGGTCGGTCCAAGCATGCACCTCGGTTACGTTGCCGATGACGCCGGACCAGATCATTTCCGCGCACTGCTTTGTCCCTTCGGTCGAGTAGCCTTGATTACCCATCTGGGTGGCCACCCTGTATTTATTGGCGGCCTGCTGCAATTTGCGGCACTCCCAGACGGTATGCGCCAGCGGCTTTTCCACATAGACGTGCTTGCCGCGCTCCATCGCGTGCATCGCCACAGTCGCGTGCATGAAGTCGGGAATGGCGACGATGCAGGCGTCGACGTTCTTGTTTTCCTTGTCGAGCATGACGCGGAAATCTTTGTACTTGGGCGCCTTCGAGTACTTGGCAAAAGTCCGGGCAGCTCGTTTTTCGTCTACATCGCAGAGCGCGACGATATTTTCCGTCTTGGCGACACCGGCGATATCGGCGGCCGCCCTTCCTCCGGCTCCGATCGAAGCGACATTCAGCTTTTCGTTCGGCGACTCATAGCCCATCGCCTTCAACGAGGCAATGCTGCGGAAGCCTTGCGCCGGCATCGTCCCGGCCAGCAGGCTCCCGAAAAAGAAATACCGCCTGGTAATTCCGTTTCCACTCATCTTCTATAGGTGCTCCTCATTCTTGGCTCTCTCGGGGCAGGCGGCCTGCGAGGCCGCCGCAGGCCGAGGGCCTGCCCCACTTAGCTCAGGGTCCAGCCCTCGCGGAAGGTGGGCGAGAGCAGCTTGTTGGCATCCTCATTATTGGTGACGCGCATGTTTTCGCTGTCCCAATCGAGGTTGTTCTGGCAGTGGATGGCGACCGCGCCGAGCGTGACCCATTCGGCGAACGGTCCAGCTACATTGAAATTCGAGCTGGCCGGAGCACCACCCTTGGCCGCGCGAATCCACTCGGCATAATGGCCTGGAGAGCGGGGCAGGACTTCCGGTGGGAACTGGTAATCCTTCATCCGGTCGACCGGAATCAGCCGCGTCCATTCCCCGTAAGTGCCGGTCGTGATGAAGCCCTTGTCGCCCACAAATAAGGAGCCGTCGCTGCCATGGCGGACATGCTCTTCGATTTTGGGCGCGTTCGACTTCGGCTGCGGTTTTGGCTTGGGCCTGGGTCGCGGTGGAATGGCATGCGGATGGAAATAAGCTTCGTCAGTGAACACTCCTCCGATGATCTGACGCTCACGCGGCTCGACATTGGGCTCGATCCGATGTTCGGCCTGGCGCGCTCGCGGCAGATCGCCCAAAATCGCATCGTTGGGGACGCCCGGGATCTGGGGCGGCTTCATCCTCGCGTCGTACCAGTAAACCTTGACTGGAGGGAAGTCGCCGCGGGAGGGGAAATCGAAGCGAATGACGCTCCCCGAGGGATAGTAATAGTTGCTTGGCCCGTCCATTTTGACGATCTCGACGTGGGTAGGTGCGGTGAGCTGCAGCGCCAGGTTCGCCGCGCCAAGGATGTGGCAAGCCATATCGCCGAGCGCCCCGGAGCCGAAATCGAAGAAGCCGCGCCAGGCGAAGGGTGCATAAGCGGGGCTATAGGGACGGGACTTTTGAATCCCGGTCCACAGATTCCAGGCCATGTAGGACGGCACCGGCTGGGTAGGCGG
>JBOGMI010000287.1:0-3365 GCA_050746645.1 Bryobacteraceae bacterium
GGCCCCACGTTGTGCACCCAATCCAACATCCCGGTGTGCGTCGGGTAATTGGCAAAACTGTTGTACAGCAAGGGAGCGCCTGTATTGATTGTCGGATTGGTATAACTGCTCTGCGAGTATCTTCCGAAGATGCGGTCGCTATCGGAGATGTTGTAGTCGATCCGGGCATCGCCTTGATCGCCGTTAATATACGTGTGCTGAGAGTAAACCAGGTTATTCAATAAGCCGGGAGATGTCGGCTGCGGATAATACTGCGACGACAGGATTTTGGCCGCCGCCGAGCTGAACTCCGACGACGGAATCGTGTCGTTGGCGTAGGGTAGGCGTGGGCCGCCATTAACGGAGGAGCGCGGATCGTAAAGCTGTACGCCGGCCTCCGAGAAATTGCCGGTGCGCTCCAGGGCTGTGTACACCGTGGTCGTCCTGGCGCTGGGCGGCGTATCCAGACGCGAGCCTTGATAATCGGCGAAGAAGAAAAGTTTGTTCTTCTTGATCGGGCCGCCCAGCGACCCGCCAAAATTGTTCCAGCGTGTGATGGACCGGCTGAGACCATTGAAATTATTGGACCAGGAGTTGGCGTTCAGTTTGTCGTTGCGGAAGAATTCGTAAGCGTCGCCATGGAAACTGTTCGTCCCGGATTTTGTGCTGGCGTTGATGATTCCGCCCATATAGTTGCCGAAATCCGCGGGCGCGGTAAGCGTGATTTCATTGAACTCCGCAATCGCATCCACCGCCGGAGCGTAGCCGACCAGATTGTCGGAGACCTGGTTGTTTTCGAGGCCGTCCAGAATGAAATTGTTCGCTTGCTCCCGGTTTCCATTTACGTTGGGCCGGCCGCTCGAAGAGGTGGCCAATCCGCTCTTGAAGCTTGACGGATTCGGGTTCACGCTTCCGGGCGCCAGCAGCGTCAACTGGACGTAGTTGCGCGTCGCCAGCGGTAGATTCACATTGGTCGCCGCGTTGATCACCTCGCCAATCTGTGTCGATTGCGTCTGCAAGAGCGGCGCCGCGCTCGTAACCTCAACCGTCTGCGTTACCGAGCCGAGTTGCATCTGAATATCCAGTCGGGCAATCTGGTTGAGTTGCAGCAGGATGTTCGACTGGGTGGCTGTGGCAAAGCCGGACGCGGTTACTTTCACGTCGTAAGTGCTGATAGGCAGACGAGGCAGATTGAAAGCGCCATCGCCGTTGGTCGTGGTGGGCCATTGCGTGCCGCGCTCCGTATCTGTTGCGATCACCTTGGCGCCCGCTATGGGGGCGCCGGAAGGATCGGTCACCTTGCCGGTAATCGCGGCTGTAACCTGTTGAGCCGGTGACGAGAAGGAAATTGCGAAGAAAGCCGCAACCCCTATGCAAAGAGGGAGAACTCTCCGTGGCATAAGAACCCCTTTTCTGAAGTGTAAGCAAGGGTACGTCGACGCTTACGCCTTCAACTAAGCGTGTACTGAAGCTAAGTGGATTTTAAGGCGCGCCCGATCCGCTGTCAATAGAAAAATGCAAGAAAACGTAAGAAAAAATAAGCTGGTATCGTCGCTTACACAAGCTGCATCTGCTCGCGCAGTTGCTGCTCGTATTCCATACATCCGAGATATCCAGCGGGTCCTTGATCATCCCGGCTCGCACCTCTTCTCCGAATAGCCGATCGAGAATGTCCTGATTCATCGGCAGCGCGGATTGCGAAAAGAACGGATCTCGTGGTTCAAGCCCGGATCGTGATGGTACGGACGGAGAGCTATGTCGCGAAGTTGGAGCTATCTGAACTCAATCGATTCGGCTCCGGCCGGAACCGGATTGTGCTGCGGTGCCGGCTGGCCGCCTTCGGGCAGCGGAACCAGCATCTGCTCTTTGCGATAGATCAGTGTGGAGGTGTCATAGCTGGCGAGTTCGAATCCGTGGCCGTGCGTGATGGCGTCTGTGGGGCAGGCTTCGACGCAATAGCCGCAAAAGATACAGCGATTGTAATCGATGTTATAGACCTTCGCGTAGCGCTCGCCGCCGCTGACGCGTTCCTGCTCGGTATTCTCGGCGGCTTCGATATAAATGCAGTCGGCCGGACATGCCGCCGCGCAAAGAAAACACGCGACGCACTTTTCGAGCCCGTTTTCATCGCGCTGCAACACGTGCGCGCCGCGGAACCGCTCCTCCAGTACGGCCGGCGCGTCGGGGTACTCTTCGGTGATTGCGGGAGAGAACAATTCCCGGAACGTCACTCCCATGCCCTTGGCAATCGCTGCCGCTCCGTCGATTACTTCGCCGATGTACGCCATTTCTATTTCAGGTTAGCGCAGCGAAGAGTGGCGCCACTCTTTTCGGCAATCGGCGCGATTGCAGAAAATAAAGGTAAGAGTCCACCGATCCGCGGGATCATGGGTGCTTCGACATGCAATTCAAATATAAGAAAATCCGCGTGATCGATTCTCACACCGGCGGGGAGCCTACGCGACTGGTTGTGGACGGCGGGCCCGATCTCGGGAGTGGACCGCTCTCGGATCGCTTGCGGCGATTGCGCGAGCAAGATGACTGGCTGCGCACGGCGGTTGTGAATGAGCCGCACGGCTCGGACGCGATGGTGGGAGCGCTGCTATCGAAGCCGGTCGATCCATCCGCGGCGGCCGGGGTGATTTTCTTTAATAACGCCGGCTATCTGGGCATGTGCGGACACGGAACCATCGGGCTGGTCGCCACGCTTGCTTATCGGGGTGACATTCGCGCCGGCGAACACCGTATCGAAACCCCCGTTGGCATCGTGACGGCGACCTTGCACGAAAGCGGCGAGGTCACGGTGCAAAATGTTCGGAGCTATCGATATTTAGTGAATGCGGCGGTAGATGTACCTGGACACGGGAAAATATACGGCGATGTTGCGTGGGGCGGAAACTGGTTTTTTCTGGTTCGGAAACACGGTTTCGAGATAATGTCCGCAAACATTGACAACCTGACGGAGTTTAGCTGGAGCGTTCGGCGGGCATTGGAGGCGAACGGCATTGGAGGTGCGGACGGGCATGAGATCGACCACGTTGAACTGTTTGGTCCGCCGCGGATGCCGGGAGCCGATAGCAAGAATTTCGTTCTGTGCCCCGGCGGCGCTTACGACCGTTCGCCCTGCGGCACCGGAACCAGCGCGAAGCTGGCATGCCTGTACGCGGACGGGAAATTGCGCGAAGGCCAGATTTGGAAGCAGGAGAGCATTATCGGCAGCATTTTCGAAGCCAGTATTCGAGTGCGGAATGGCGAAGTGTATCCAAGCATTAAAGGCTGGGCGTTCGTGAACGCCGAGGCCGAGCTGATTCTGGACCAGCGCGATCCGTTCCGCACAGGTATTCCGGCATGAGCGCGGCGACGTACGACGCCATGATCGCGGGGGG
>JBOGMI010000288.1:0-1426 GCA_050746645.1 Bryobacteraceae bacterium
CGTCGACCGGCGCCACAATGTTGATGGTCTTCTGAATATCGACCCGCCGTCCGCCCGCTTGCGTGCTCACGAGTTCCTTGAAATCCATATTCGTGAGGCCGCGCGTCAGCAGCCCGGCGCCGGCCACCCCCGCAACCACGCCGGCGATACCCCCTTTCCAAAGCCCGTAAACCGCCAGCGCGGCTCCAGCGCTACCGGACAACAGCCGCGCCGCAGGGGTCCAGTTCTCTTGCAGCAGCTCGAACGGCGGCTGCTGTTTTCGCGCAGCGCCTTGAAGCGCCGGGAAATCGGCCGCGCCTTCGTGCAGATGGATCCGGTCCCGAATACTGGAAACGCCGGACACTCCCGACACTCCGTGCAGCAGGCTTGTGGCTTCGCTCGACAACACATCGCCGGAGAGCACACAGACGCCTTGATGTACGGCTACATCGATGGCGTGCGGATGAGAGACCAAGCGTCCCAAACGGGAGCGCACGCGCGCCTCGACAACATAGTCGGCCGACTGCTCGGAACGAAAGGGGATGCGGGAGATGGCGGCCGCCGCCAAGCCTCTTCTGCGGTTGGCCAGATCGCGAATCGCCTTTTCGAATCCCCTTCGCGTCCGATGCGCCAGCCGGATTCCTCGATCGCGTACCAGAGCGCGCCGCCGACGCCCGCGGCCGGGATCGATAAAGTACATGGCGCCGGCGCCTAAGATCGCCGCCCTCATGCAATTCACTACGGTACCCATATTGTTCGCCTCCACGAGATGGGATCGAGGCGCCGGCCGGGGCGTTACAGGCGGGGCATCTCGAACCGATGCTGGGAAAAATGCGTGGCCCTATAGCTTCAACGTCAGCGCCAGTAAAGCACTAAGAAGGTACAGCCCGGCGAAAATCCACATGACGCCGGCAACGCCGAACGGCGCAAGGCACACGCCCACGATAGCCGGGCCGACCCAGGTACTCGCGCCTGCTCCGAGGTTCAACATAGACATGGCGGCGCCGCGCCGATCGGGAGCAAGCGAGGGCATCAACGCGGACAGCGGCACATAGCCGGCAAGAGTGGCTCCGTACATCATGCCCGCGACGATGCAGAGCGTGTAATTCGCGCCGAATACCATAGGCGTGTAATAAAGCAGTAGCGTCGTGATAGCGGAGCCGAGCCCGCCACAGATCGCCACCGTCCGCCGCCACCCGAACCTGTCTCCGATGATGCCGAACAGCAGATTCCAGATGATATTGCTGACAAAAATCGCGCTGAGGAGGCGCAACCAGGCTTCGAGACTGAAGCCCACCGTCTTAGTAAAGAAAACGGGAAGAAACACGAGAAAACCGAATTGCGGCGCGGTATTGATGATGCGGACGACGCAGCCGGCGGCGATCTTCGGCATGCGCCACGCGATCGCCACACTGGAAAAAAGCGTTGCGATCGGGTCCTCGCCTTC
>JBOGMI010000289.1:0-14081 GCA_050746645.1 Bryobacteraceae bacterium
AGACCCAGATCATCAGGTTTTCCATCTTCCAGCCGTTTACATCCAGAGGCGCCTGGGATTACGGCGGCTCTTACGTGGGAGTACCCAACAACGGAGGCGGAAATACCGGACTGGCGCAAATGCTGCTCACACCCATTCCGGGGACAGTGCCGGGCGCGTTCGATTACGTGGGCGGAGCAGACGACGTTCAGTTTTCGAATATCGCCAATACAGACATGTATCACCATTACTTTGGCGTATATTTTCAGGACGATTATAAGATCACTCCCAAGCTAACCCTGAACCTCGGGCTGCGCTGGGAGTACTTTGGCCAAATAGTCGAGCGATATGGGGCACAATCCAATTTTTTACCTTCCGGCTCGGCGAGCAGCCCTTCGGAATTTCTGATGACAAAGAAGCGCTGCAATACACCGCTTTCACCTGACGTAATGGCGGCGTTCACAGCCGACAACGTCAATCTGGTCTGCTCGAGTGTGCCGGGACTGGGCAAATCGCAGTTAGGCAACTTTTCTCCGAGGTTTGGCTTTGCCTACCGGATCACAAACAAACTGGTCGCCCGCGGCGGCTATGGGCTCTTCTACGGAGGGTTCGAAAATTCGGTACTGGAAACCTACAACGACTTCCCCTTCCAATTCAACCTCGACTATCCCCAGCTCGTGCCCAACGCGCCCATTACGTTCCCGAATGGCTCGATCGCAACACTCGAGACTGGGGTGACAGGTATTCCAGTCAACCCGGCCCAAGTGGAACCGGGCGGTTTAACGCTTATCGGCGAAGACTACCACAAGAAAACGCCGTACACCCAGGGATACAACTTCACCTTGGAGTATCAGCTCTCGCGCAGCGATACGGTATCGGCCGGCTACGTAGGCAATACTGTGCGCCATCTCGGCTCGTATATAGATGCGAACTCCCCGGGACTCATTCTTCCGCCTGGACTCAATGAGTTCAATTACACGGCTTTCCCCGATTTCCCGACTTACCTCCAATCGACGAGCTTCGCCGGAAACAGTTTTTACAATTCCCTGCAGATCAACTACAAGCGCCGCTTCCGTGCCGGGCTGGCTGTGCTCGCCAATTTTACCTGGTCGGCATGCCGCACCGATGCCACATCCGTGCTCAATGAAACCGCCATCTCCTATCGTGCGGCTCTGCTGCCCGGCTTTGGCATCCATGGCGATTACGGCCGGTGTGACTTCGATGTTCCCAAAGCGTTTCACTTTAGCGGGCAGTATCAATTGCCTGTCGGCCATGGCCGGAAATTCCTGGCTCACAGCAACGGCGTCGTCAACGCAATCGTTGGCGGCTGGAGCACGAACTGGATTCTCACGCTCGAGGATGGCCAGCCCGGCACGGTCGGATGCGCCATCAGCACGACATCCGGGCTCGGATGCAACGCGCTGCTGGTGCCCGGGCAAGGCATTTATGCGGGCGCGCATAACGTGAACCATTGGCTAAATCCAAACGCCTTTGCCAGCCCGCCGGTCGCGACCACGATCGGCCAAACCGATTACAGTCCGCTCGGCGGGGCTCCCACGCAGTTTTTCGGCCCTGGCTTCCATCGGCTGGACTTCTCACTTTTCAAAAATTTCCAAATTAACGAGCGATTCCGATTAGAGTTCCGTTCGGAGTTCTTTAATCTGACCAATACCCCAAACTTCTCGCCTCCTGGATTCGGCGGCAACGGCGTGGTCTCTGCGCCTGGCGCGCTCGATTACACGAACCCCACTACTTTCGGCACGATCAATTCGACACGCGACGGACAAAACGATCAGCGCGAAATTCAGTTTGCTCTGAAGCTCTACTGGTGATATGAGATACGCCATTCTTGCCGGGCTGCTCCTCGGGTTATGTTTGGCTCCATTCTCATGCGCCTCTGAGCCCACTCAAACGACGGAACTCGCGAAAGGCTGGAAATTGATCGCGGCCAAGAAGGTGGCGGCCACCGGGAGCAAGATTTCGCGGCCTGCTTACAAGACCAATCATTGGCATCCCATCCGGAGCGTGCCGGCAACCGTGCTCGAAATTCTGGAACAAGACGGCGTTTACCCGAACGTTTATTACGGAATGAATCTCATGACCGAAGTTCCGCAGGATCTGTATGAGGAAGACTGGTGGTATCGCACCAGTTTTCAGGTTCCGGCAGGACAACACAAGATTTACTGGCTGGACTTTCCCGGAATCAATTACCGTGCCGCCGTCTGGCTGAATGGCAAAGAAATCGCCAACAACAAACAGGTAGTTGGCATGTATGTGGATCATGAATTCAATGTCACCAAGGAAATCCGTCCCGGGGCTGCAAACGTCTTAGCAGTCAGGATCACGCCGGAGCAGGCCGTCCAGGGCATAAGCGGGGTCGAGCTGGCCGATAGCTGGTTCGATGCGCTCAACTGGAGGTATATAGGATATCGAGGAAAGGGCGCTAACCTCACCACCTCCTGGGTGCCCGACCGCAACGCAGGAATCTGGAAGCCCGTGTACCTTCATATAACCGGGCCGGTCAAGGTTTCGGATGCGCTGGTCGATACGAAGCTTCCGCTGCCCAAGACTAGCCCCGCCGCCTTAACTGTGTATGCCGTTGTGGAGAACGGCGCCAGGCATCCAATCGGCGGCTTTCTCGAAGCAACGATCTCCCGCCCGGGCAAGCCCGCGATTCACCTGAAGCAGCCGGTGACCCTCAACACGGGCCAAACCCATGAGGCCAGTTTCGATCCCAAACAGTTTCCGCAGCTCGTTGTTCACCATCCCGATCTCTGGTGGCCCTACATGATGGGCCGGCCCAATTTATACACCCTTACTCTGCGTTTCGTAACCGGCAACCAGACTTCCGATACCGATTCCGTCGAGTTTGGCATTCGCGAAGTCACGCAGCACCGTGACCACAGCACAAAATTTCCCGAGATCGGAACCGGCGGAGACTTCTATCTTCAGATCAATGGGAAGGACTTTCTGGCGCGCGGTGCAGACTATGCTCCCGACCTCCTTTATAAATATGACCCCCAGCGCGAAGCGACGACGATTCAGTATGTGAAGGACATGGGATTAAATATGCTTCGCTGGGAAGGGAAAATCACCAGTGAGCATATGGTCGACCTGGCGGACAAGGCCGGGGTTCCGACGATGTTCGGTTGGATGTGCTGCACGCAATGGGAAAGCTGGAAGCAATGGACCGCGGAAGACCAGTGGGTCGCCCGCCAGAGCCTCCGCTCCCTCGAGCTTATGCTGCGCTCCCACCCTTCTGTGTTTCTCTGGACCAACGGGAGCGACGGCTACCCGCCCCAGCGTTTGCGAGGCGACTATCATCGTATTCTGAAGCGCCTCCATTGGCAGGACGCCGTCATCGATACGGTCTCCTCCGATAAAAGAGGTCCGCACGGAGGAAGAATCTGGGATGGAATCCAGATGAACGGCCCTTACACTTGGCGGCCGCCCTCTTACTGGTTCAGCGGAAAGTACGCCGCGCCCCAAGGTTCGGTCGCCGAACAGGGCGATAACGAACAAATTCCGCCCTACCGCATTCTTAAGCGCTTTATACCGCAGAACAAACTGTGGCCGATCAATAAATACTGGTACTTTCACGCCGGCGGCATTCATCATGACGATACCCTGGACAGCAAGCAGCTAGCCATAAGCCAACGGTACGGGCCTCCGAAAAACACGAAGGACTTCGCACGCAAGGCGCAACTGGCTCAATATGAAGAAACGCGAGCGCAGTTCGAAGATTTTGCGGCCAACGGGTGGGCTACGCACAAGATGACCATTTACTGGCGGCTCGACGATGGCTGGCCTTCCTTTTTCGCCAGCCTCTATGGCTACAATATGAAGCCTGCCGGCGCGTATTACGGCGCCAAGCAGGGGCTGCGGCCGCTTTCGATCGTATTCGATTACTACGCTACCGGCAATCACCAGAAAGCCAACATTCGTGTTACGAATCAGACTATGAAGAACCAGAACGATCTGCGCGCGCGTGTGCGAATCTACGATTTGGACGGCAAAGTTCGTTACGATCGGACGGTCAAGAATATCGCCGTGAAGGCCCAAGACGTCACCCTGATTCTCAAAATGCCGCGCCTCCAGAACCTGACCTCAACCTACTTTATCCGCTGCGAACTGTTCGATTCCAACGGTAAACAAATTACCGATAACGACTACTGGCAATCCACCACGCTCGACGACTTAGGCCCGCCATCAAACGACTCGGCATTCTTTTTGAAACAGGTGAGCTGGGCGGACTTTAAAGCGCTCAATATCATGCCGAAAGTAGCCGTCGAAATGACTGGAACCCTGCATACATCCGGAAATCAAGATGACTTTGTGCTCACGCTGCGCAACCCTTCGAAACACATTGCGTTCTTCGAGCGGGCCGCGGTGACGAAACAGAAGGATGGCGATGAGGTTCTCCCGATTATTTACAGCAACAACTATGTCACAATATTTCCGGGTGAAACCGTGAAAATCCGCGGCCATTTCCGAGATGCGGAGCTTGCCGGCAAGCAGCCCTGGCTACGATTGGAAGGGTACAACACGAAGAAGGAATTAGGCCAGATCCGTGATAGGAACTAGGATTAGGCAATGCACGCTTCTCGCAGCCGTGCCGTTGCTCGTCTGCGCCGCTTCGCTGGCGCAACCGCCGAGTGAAACACATACTCTGCACATCGAAATCAACCATTCCGATGGCAGCTACTCCATCGGAATGCCAGGATCAGGCGCATCCGCATTCACGTCAGGTGTTGCCGCCGAGGTGAATGGACGCTGGCTGAAGGCGGCGGACTATCCGCAGCATCGGGTACAAGAGTCAAATGTTTCCGGATATTTCGGACCGGCGACAGACTGGCGCGTAATCTGTTCCGGCCTGACCCACCAGCCGGATTTGATTTACGACTTGCGGATCTATCAAAACCGCCCGCTTGCAGATATACAAGTCAGGGCACATAATACGACCGGAAAGAAGATTTATGTCGAGGCGATTCGCTCCGTAGACGCAACGGGGAAATTGAACCTGGACGGCCCAAATCTGAAGGACCGGGTGCTTTCCGATAGCTTCAGCGAGGACCGGCCGGCCATGCAGCTCCACGATTTCGCCGATGCCCCAATACACCTAGCCGTCGGCAGCCAGCTTATCTATAATCGCCAGAGCCGCGAAAGCCTGTTTTTGGGCGCCCTCACTTCAAACCGCTTCCTGACGATTCTTAGGCTTCGGCTCGACAAGAATCACCATTTTTCGAGTTATCAGGTAGATTCGACCGGAACCACGGAGATGGAGAAAGAGAACTCTCTTCGCCACTCCCCAGCCGAAGACCAGATACAGCTTGAGTTCCCGATAGATCCGGGTGCGAGCATCTCTTCCGAGCAGATGCTCATCGAATTATCGGAAGATTACCACAAACAGCTAGAAACCTACGGCTCATTAATTCGAAAGATACATCACGCGAGAGTTTCCGCGCCTCCTCTGATGGGTTGGTGGAGCTGGACGGCATATTATTTCGGACTAAATGCAGGAATGGCTCTGACGAATGCCGAATGGGAAGCAGAGCATCTCAAATCGTTCGGTTACAATTTGTTCCATATCGATGAAGGATACCAATACGCCCGCGGAGAATACATTACTCCGAATGCCACCATGTTTCCGCACGGTGTCGCGCCCGTGGAATACAAGGTACACGGGCTTGGATTGACTCCCGGCATTTGGACCGCTCCGTTCGAGATCTCGGCGCGCTCCTGGGTATACCAGCATCACCGGGATTGGCTAGTAAAGAATGCAAAAGGCCAGCCCATTCCGCTTGGCCACGTTTCGAATCAGAAAGATCAACTGTACGCCCTGGATACGACGAATCCCGGCGCTCAACAGTCTCTGCGCAAGACCTACTCCACGCTGGTGAACGAATGGGGCATCCGCTACATCAAGCTGGATTTCATGGACGACAGCAGCATCGAAGGTTACCATTACAAGCCCAACACAACCGCATTGCAGGCGCAGAGAATTGGCCTGAAGATCATCCGCCAGACCGTGGGGAATTCGGTCTATCTGGATAAAGACGGCAGTCCGATGCTGAATCCGGTGGGTTTGGTGGATTACGGGCGTATTTCGCAGGATACCGGGCATTCATTCGAGGCCAGCAAATCCGCGGCGCCGGGAATCGCCGCGCGGTATTACATGAACCGCAATTTCTTTGTGGACGATCCCGATGCGTTCACGGTATCCAAACAAACGATCCCGGATCAGTCCTGGCACAATCGCAAAGCGCCGGAGACTCTCAATGATGCCGAAGTTTCCATTGTGCTCGCGGCCGTTTCCGGCGGAATGTTCGAGATCGGAGACAATCTTCCTTCTCTGATGCACAGCCCCAAGCGCCTCGGTTTAATTGAGAATCGAGATCTGATCGATATGGTTCGCCTGGGGCATGCATCCGTGCCGGTCGACCTGATGAGCTACTCGCCGGAGGACCAGCAGCCAAGTATCTTTTTTCTGAAGGAAAGCAAGCGGCAGAGCATCCTGACCATTTTTAATTGGACCGACGGGGAAAGAGAACATACTATCAAGCTCTCAACTCTGGGCCTTCCCGCTACGGCCAAATACGCTGTCACGGACGTGTTCAATAAGAGCGTGCTACCTGTCCATTCCGGCGTTCTGACGATTCGCCAGCCACGACACTCTGTCCGAGTGCTGAAAATCGTGGACACGGATATCAAGCAAGCTGCTCCAGCTGTAGAAATTGTGGATCAACCTTCGAGCGCTACAACGAGCGCAACTACAAAGTTCTCCGCACGCAGTGAGGACAGCCGGCCGATTCTTTCGTATCTATGGGATTTCGGCGATGGCGTGAAACAGAAAGGCCCTGAAGTAAGTCACGCTTACACGGAGCCTGGCGATTACGACGTGAAGCTGACGTCGGTGGGTCTCAGCGGCTTAGAAGCAAAGAAGAATTTTCATGTTCATGTTTCGGGATCTATTTCCACGAGATTTAATCCGCAAGAGATTAAGCGGTACCGCTGAGGAGGATTCCGGCTCCAATGGGGCGCGCCTGGCTATCTTCTGCACGAAGGTTCGGCCCTAACATCGATCCCAGGAATATGAACCCGCCGCGGCCGATCGCGCGCCGCATAGCCACCGGCGTCTTGCCGTACAGCGCAATCGCTTCTTTCTCCGAGCACGTGACCGGAATTGCCGCGCAGAAACTTCGCGTCAGCGCGGCCGACGGCCAGCGGTATTGAACGTATAGGCGATCGGGCGAAAGCGCTATTGGCTTTCCGGTTGAGATACCGAAGACTTCGCGCAGGGTACCGGTCTGGCCTTCGCCGGCAAACGGCGAGCTCTCCCAGACGATCCATCTGCCCGCCGCAGCTTGCCGGCGCAGCCGCCATGCATGTGCAGTGTCCATGGCCGAAACACCGCAAAGCAGGATAGCCCGCGAATGTTTAGCGGCTTCGAGCGATCGAAAGCCTTCGGCCGATTCGCGCGAAAGGCAGTCCGGCTCGGCAACGATTTCCAAACCAGCGGCTCTGCCCGTTCCAGCCGCCAAAGCCGCCGCCAGCGGGAGAAGAAGCGCTTGCCTAAGGAGCTGCCGCCGCGTCTGGACCATCAGAGCCTACCGGAAATCACACGGTCCATGGCTGCCGCGGTGTCATAAATCTGCTGGTCGGGCGCATAGTGGTATCTCGCTTCCATCTCCGCAACGACCCACCGGTCGTAACCAACTTTGGTAAACGCGTCCCGAATGGCGCGCCAATTGTTATCGCCGAGAAAGATATTGGTGTAGACGCTCTGGTCGTCGCAGCGGCCCCTGTGCTTGTAAACGTCCTTGAGGTGGACGCAGGTAATGTGTGAGCCTAGCATTTCAATCCACTGTTCCGCGAATCCATCGACATATATATTGCCGACATCAAGATGGATCCCCACCCACGGGCTATCGACATCTTTCAGAAACTCGCCGAACTCTCGCGGGCTCAGCAGAAATTTTTGCTCTGAGCAGCAGTTCTCGCATCCGATCTTGACTTTTGCCTTTGCAGCATCCGGCGCCAGCTTCTTTAGCGCATCCATTGTGCGATGGTAGACCTCGTTGTATGGCATTTCGCTGGTCACGAGACCCGCGACGATGAGAATGGCATCCGAGTTGAAGATCTGCGCCGCTTCGATCTGCCGCTGGATGTGGCGGAACGCCGCCTCGCGCTTGGACGGATCGCGCGAGGAGACGTTTTCCCGCCAGTCCAGCGTATTGGGAACGTCGGAAACCCGCAGCCCGGCATCTTCGATTTTCCGGCGCAATTCCCTGAGCTGCGCATCGGTGGTGTTCATCTGGAACCATTCCCGGCCGCCCAGCCACATCTCGATGCCATCGTAGCGGCCGCGCTTCAGCATCTCCAGGCCTTTTTCGAAGGTAACGCCTTTCGGAAAAATCGTGTCGCCGATCGATTTCTTCATCCCGAAGAGATTATACGCGGATTTTCATGACACGCGCTCGTCCGTATAGGATGGTAAATGGTAAAGGGCATCTGCAAATGGCGAAAATCACCTGGCTTGGTCACGCGACGATGGAATTCCGGTTCCCTTCCGGCGCAGTGCTGCTCTTCGACCCGTTTATCGAAGGCAATCCGGCGTTTCCCAAGGGCTACCAGTTCGATCGTATCGATGCGATCGCTCTGTCGCATGCGCATTCCGATCATACGAACGATGCCTTGCCTCTGGCGAAAAAATTCAATGCCAAGGTGATTGCTATGGTCGAGCTGGCAGGCTGGCTGGGGCAAAAAGGCGCTAAGGATACCATCGGGATCAACAAGGGCGGCAGTGTCGATCTGGGCTTCACGCGTCTCACGATGACACACGCGCTCCACAGTTCCTCGCTGCAGGACGGGAAGACGCTGATCTATGGCGGCGAGGCAGCAGGTTATGTCGTCCGTGCCGAAGACGGACGAAGCGCCTA
Source organism: Bryobacteraceae bacterium (assembly GCA_050746645.1). Classification (GTDB taxonomy): domain Bacteria; phylum Acidobacteriota; class Terriglobia; order Bryobacterales; family Bryobacteraceae; genus Bog-105. Next base: position 8,919 of record JBOGMI010000289.1, read on the forward strand.
TTTCGCCGGAGATACCGCCGTATTCTCAGATATGTCGCTCATCGGCGAACTGTACCGGCCCGAACTCGCGCTGCTGCCAATCGGCGATCATTTCACCATGGGTCCGGACGAAGCCGCGCTCGCCGCGCGTTTGCTCAAGGTCCGCCGCGTCATTCCCATGCACTACGGCACCTTCCCCGTCCTCACCGGCCGCCCCGAACAGCTTGAGGAAAAGCTGCGCGGAAGCGGCGCCACGGTCTGGACGCTGAAACCGGGCCAGCCGGTGGAATGGGCGGGCCAGGCTAGTACCGCCGCGTAAACACTCCGGTAAAGCCGGTGCGCCGCAAGGCATCGCGCGTTTTCGAAAGCTCGCCCGGGCTCTGAATGGGGCCAATCAGAACGCGGTAAATCGCCCCCTTACCCGGTTTCTGCACTGCGTGCGCGCGAAAGCCCTTCTTGCGCAACACATCGGCGACTGTGTCGGCCTCGTCGCGGCTCACCGCGGCCACTTGCAGGAACCGCTCGCCGTGCTGGGGCGTGAATCCCTCGATCGAATCCTGCTGCCGCGCCTGGTTCGCGTCCGCCTGCGCTTCCGGCGTCAGCCGGCGGGTCAGGCCCGGCAATTCGCTCTTCTGTCCAGTGGCTGGAGCTGCCGGGATGGAATGCGTCTCGCCGATGGGCGCGGCCGCCTCCGCGGCGTCCTGCACCGGCGCGGGACTTGCCTCCTGCTTTTTGGCGGCCGAGCCTTTGCCTACCATGTAGCCGCCCGTGAAGGCCACCCCCAGCAGCACCACGACCGCGAAGAAAATCCCCAAGAGCTGCCGATTTTGCAACAGAATCTCCCTATCGCCTTCATTTTTTCGCAACATTTGTAACCTAAATTGTACTGAACATTTTAGTGCTGCGTTACTCTTAACGGGTACAGTTATGCATTTCTTCAGAACCCCGACCGTAAGGGAGGAGCCCCTCACTCACGCTCAGGGTTCCGCTTGCTCGCTCACCCGCCACATTTGGCTAGCGGCCATGCTAGCGGCAGTTTGCATGGGCCGTGCCTCCGGCGCTGGCGGGACCACGCTGCCGGGCATGCCGCCCGTCCTCAATCCCAACAACATCTATTCGGCGGCAGGGGCCAATATGCTGAGCCCGGTGGTCAAGAATTTTCCGTCGCGTGTTTACGTGCCCAATTCGAAAAGCGATAGCGTCGACATTATCGATCCTGCCACCTACAAGATCATCGGCCACTTCGCTCTCCCCAGGAATCCCTATTATCCGCACCGCCTGCTCGAACCGCAGCACGTGATTCCGTCGTGGAACTTGAAAAAGCTGTGGGTGGCGCAGGACCTGGGCAACCAGCTAACCGAAATCGATCCGGCGACCGGGCAGGAAGGCGTGACCATTCACGTGCAGGACCCCTACAATATGTACTACACGCCCGACGGCAAATACGCAATTGTGATGGCCGAACGGGAGCGGCGCATGGATTTTCTGAACGCTCGGAGCATGCAGCCGGTCCATCGAATGCCCGTCGATTGCGCGGGGCTCAACCACGCCGATTTCTCTCCCGACGGGCGCTATATGATCGCTACCTGCGAATTTTCCGACCAATTAATTAAAGTCGATGTGCCAGAGCAGAGAGTGGTTGCCTATATGAAACTTACTCCCGAGGGCATGCCGCAGGACTGCCGCATCTCACCCGATGGCAAGGTGTTCTACGTGGCGGACATGAAGGCCAACGGTGTGCACGTGATCGACGGCGATTCCTTTAAGCAGATCGGCTTCATTCCTACCGGCGTCGGCGCTCACGGCCTTTACTTCAGCCGCGATGCCAAGTATCTTTATGTTTCCAACCGCGGTCAGGATCCCCGCCCCAAGGACAGCCACGAAGGATCGATCTCCGTGATCGATGTACATACTCGGGAAGTGGTTGCCAACTGGCCCGTTCCAGGCGGCGGCAGTCCCGATATGGGCGGTGTTTCCGCCGATGGTAAGTGCCTATGGCTTTCCGGCCGCTACGACCGCGAAGTCTATGTTTTCGATACATCCACCGGAGCTTTGAAAGCCCGAATCAAAGTAGGCGACCAACCGCACGGCCTTTGCATCTATCCCCAGCCCGGCCGCTATTCGCTGGGACATACAGGAAACATGCGCTAACTTACGCACGGACTTTACCTGCGGGTCCTTAGCTCGGACCCCGATGATTACCTGAACCGGCAAGCTACGGATTTCTCCTCCTCAGCGCCGTCCCACTTTTCTTCCTGAAATTTCGGCGCCGCAACCGGCGGGTTTGAAACCGCCCCTTATCTGATAGCCTGGAATGCCCGGAGATCCAAAGGTCCGAGCGATTTTTTGCCCCTACAGCTCCGTCATCCCCTTCACCTGGATCGTGTCGCCTTGGATCGCACCTCTGACGACCACCATGAGACTATCCTTGTCGGGACTGTCCTTGAGCAGCGTTCGCGCCCATTCGGAGCCTTTCCCATCGAGCCGGTAATACTTTTTCTTCGCGGTGATCACCCCGTAAGCGGCCCGTTCGTACTTGCCTACCAGAGAGCAGGAGTGGTCCCGCTTCAGGGTCTGCTGACGGCCGTTTTTCACCATCCGTTTCGCGCAGCTCCAGGCGACGATCACTCCCTGCACCTCTGCCGCGGTCGCGGCTCCCGTTAGGCCCAGCGTAAGCACCAGCACTATCAGAATTTTTCGCATCCGGTTCACCGACGCTTAAATAGATGCGGAAGTTCGCTCCAGAAATGCAGCTCGAATGTGATGCTACAATGTATCACATGAAGCAGGCATCCATTCGAGACCTCCGCTACGGGTTTAAGACAATCGAACGTCTGCTGAACCAGGGACAAGAAATCCAGATTACCAGGCGCCGCCGGGTCATCGCTCGCCTGATCCCAGAAGGCGAGCCGCCCGAGGTTCCAAAGCCCGACTTTCTGAAGCGCCTTCGCGCAAATTACGGCGATCAGGTACTCTCTACCACCGGCGCGGAACTCATTGCCGAAGACCGGAGCCGCTATTGAGAATTTATGTCGATACGAGCTTTCTGATTTCTTTATATAGCCCCGATGCCAATTCCGTTGCGGCAGCGCGAACAATGCAGAAATCGCAGGGCATCCATTTGGTTTCTGTGCTCGGCCACCTCGAAGCTGTAAACGCTCTGGAGTTGCGGGTCTTTCGTAAAGAGATTTCGCCATCGCAAGCCATTACTTCCTTGACCGATTTTGAAAAGGACGCCCGGCTAGGGATCTTTCAACTGACGCCCTTGCCGGAAAAAGTATTCCAAGATGCGCGCCAGCTTGCACTTCAAACGACGGCACGCCTGGGCACTCGGAGTGTGGATTTGCTGCACGTAGCGGCCGCTGTTGGCCTCGGCACTGGTTGTTTGTACAGCTTCGACCAGCGGCAGCGGAAACTGGCGCGGACCGCTCACCTGGAAACCAACTGAAACGAAATAATTAGGAACTTTACAATCTTTGCCTGAATCGAATCTTTGTGCCGCAAGACCGCCGCGACGCCTATTACCATGAGCGCATTCAGGAGTTCGGACCATGCTATGCCAATTTTAATCCGCTGTTGGCGCAGCTCGCTCTGAATTTCGTTTACACCTCCGAGGTTTTTCAGCAGGCGACCGGACGGTATAGGGCGCCATTCGGGTTATCGAAATCCACTTTTAACGTTCTTATGTTATTGCGGCATGGGCCGGAAGGCGGGATGCAGCTCCACGAACTTGGGGAACTGCTTCTGGTGAGCCGGGCGAACATCACGGGGCTGGTGGATCATCTGGAGCGCGAGGGCTGCGTGAACCGGATGATCGATTCCGAGGACCGGCGGGTGCGCCGTGCGCAGATCACCAAAAAGGGAAAAGCGCTGCTCGACGAATTCATTCCGGTGCATTTTGGCAATCTGAAGATATTGCTGCAGGATCTCAGCGCGGAGGAAGAGAAGGTGTTGCTGGGCTTGCTCAGGAAAATGCGGGCCAGTGTGGCGGCGCATGCGGAAGCGTGCGGTGCAGCGCGCTCGCCGGCGTATCGGACGGATCAGGGATAATTTTCTCAATGGCAAAACCGGCAGCGGAAAGCGGGCAGCAAGAACGGCAGGGCAGCAATCTCGACCAACAAGAGGTGAAGGTCGAGGATCAAGCTCAGCGCGAGCAGCAGGGCGGCGATCGAGGATCGGAGCCGAAGGCGAGGTCCGGCAGCCCGCGCCGCAAACGTGCCATCAGGCTGATCATACTGGCAGTCATCGTGGTAGCGATCATCGTCGCCATTCCCATTTACGCCTATTATTCGGTGCGCGTATCCACCGACGATGCGCAGGTGGACGGGCACGTCATGCCCATTAGCCCCCGTGTCGCCGGTGTGATTCTGAACGTGCTTGTCAACGATAATGAGCAGGTAAAGGCGGGACAGGAACTGATAGAACTCGATCCGGCGGATTACCAGGTCGCCTTGCAGGAGGCCGAGGCGCGCCTGGCAAGCGCCAGGGCCAGCATGCTCGAATCCAACCAGAATGTTCCTATTACGAACATCAACACGAGAAGCGAGGTGAGCACTACTTCGAGCGAAGTGCAGCAAAACGTCGCCGCTGTTAATTCGGCCGAACAGGCGGTAGACGGAGCCAGGGCGAAACTGAACGCGGCCCGGGCGCAGGCGGCGCAAGCCGAAGCCAATTCCGTAAAGGCGCAAAAGGATCTCGCGCGCTTTCAGGAGCTGGTGAAGAAAGACGAAATCTCGCAGCAGGATTACGATGCGGCTGTCGCGGCCGCGCAGGCGACCACGGCCAAAGTCGATACCGCCAAGGCGCAAATTGTGGTCGTCCAGCGCGGGCTCGACCAGACACAGGCCCAAGTCGATCAGGCAAAGGCCGCCCTGGCCACTGCGCGCATACATAGCCACCAAAGCCAGCAAATCCGCTCTCGCCAGCAGGCCGTCAGCGAAGCGCGCTACCAGCAGGCATTGGCTATGGTGAAGCAGCGCCAGGCCGATCTGGCGCAAGCCAAGCTGAATGCGGGCTATACCATCATCCGCGCGCCTGCCGACGGCGTCGTCAGCCGCAAGAGCGCCGAACCCGGCATGCACGTCGCGCCGGGCCAGGAGATCATGGCCATTATTCCTCTCGCCGACGTCTGGATCACGGCCAATTTCAAGGAAACCCAGCTCAAGGGCATGCGCGTGGGCCAAA
>JBOGMI010000290.1:0-1292 GCA_050746645.1 Bryobacteraceae bacterium
TCGTGTGCTGGTTGGCGGGACAGCCTTTCTTGATCAGCATATGCGGGTAGAGCAGGCGCGCATCGCGGAGCACCGGAGCTTTTTCCGAGATGTTCGACGACCAGCGCGGTCCGGGGCCGGAGTAAAACTGCCACGCGGAGCGGTCCTGCACGTTTGTTTTCGCGACACGCGCCAGGTAGATCGCCGATTGCGCGCGCCAGTTATGGTCGAGTCCGTAGGCATAGGCGTACTTGCCTGAATCATGCGCCGAGCCGCGGCCATAATCGAGGAAAAAAATGGTCGTGAATTGGTGATCGCCGAACATCGGCTTTGTCCTGTTCCATCTCCAGGTAACGCCGTGATCGTCCGAACGGGCGATAGAGGCGGCTGGTGCATCGCTGAAATTTCTCAGATTCAGATTTTGAAAGGCAAGATAGATCGTGTGATCGACACAGAGCATGCCCGTAGGTTTGCGGTTGTAATTGTGACCGCTCCAGTTGGTGCCGATGTTGGTTGCAACGGTTCTCCCGGTTAGCCGCGGAGGCGTCCCGGCGATACGGCTGGCCGCGATGTCGAAGCGGAGTCCGCTGTGGAGAAAGGCGTTTCCATCGCCATTGGCGGCATAGAGATTGCCGTCGCTGGCCCAACAGGAGGGCCACAGGTCGCCGTCGCCGTTCATTTGATAAGTGGGAAAGGATTCTTCGGCCGCGGTAGAGAAAAACGTGCTTTGGCAGGTAATCATGGCCGGCTGTAACAGAAGCATTGCGATCAGCGCGTTTTTTAACATGTTCAGTGTTCATTCGCGGCCCAGACTTTCAGTTCCCTTGGATCGCGCCTTCGTCGCGGTCCGGGGCCGAAAACTTGAAGCCCTTTGTCGATTCGCGGATCTTCAGTTCGGGCGGAATGCGGATCGTCACCGGATCGCCGCTGCGCTTGCCTTCGATGCGATCGAGCAGCAGGCTCGCTCCCTGGTACCCGATGCTCTTGCCGGGCTGCGCCACGGCCGTGAGATGCGGATGGAAGGAATGGGCGAAGGGCAGATCGTCGAAGGTGGCTAAAGCAATGTCCTCTGGACAGCGGACGCCGAACTCGTCGAGCGCCAGGAGCAAGCCGAGCATCATCACGCCATTGCAGGTGAAGATGGCGGAGGGGCGTTCGCGGCGCAGCAGCAGTTCCTTTCCCAGGCGATATCCAGCTTCTTCGCGGAAATCGCCTTTCATCAGCAGATCGTTCGAAAACGGGATGTCTGCCTCTTCGAGAGCGGCGCGATAGCCGGCCAGACGCTCGTCGGCGATTTGCAGATTCAAGGCGCC
>JBOGMI010000291.1:0-3083 GCA_050746645.1 Bryobacteraceae bacterium
AGGCGCTAAAGAAACTCCATACCAGCGCCCTTTGCGGCGAAAATTTGTCTGCCTTGATCTTCTGGGTAAAAGCACGCTGCGGTTGGCGCGATACCGGCGCAATCCAGTCCGTCCCCCAAACCATCAGGTACCGCCCTGCCTTCATGCTGGAGCCGAACCCTCACAATGAACACCCGCGCTGCCTTCGCGGAGATCTCGAAACCGAGCCCGAAGCGGGAGCGCCCAGCGACGGCTAGATTAGCCGGTGGCCTGAAGCCCGCCTTGCGCTCCTAAAACAGATTCCAGAGGAATTGGTTGTAGACTTCGTGATGGTATTGCACCTCCGGCGCCTTCACAAACGTTCCGAGCAGGCGCGGGCAGCGGTCCGCCGAGGCCTGTTTCAAGTCCGCATAGCGCGTTTTCACATCCGCGCCGAGCAGCTTCGTGGTCCACTCCGAGTTGCGGAAATTCTCCAGCGCGGAATAGACGTTATCGGGCAAGTAATACTTCCCCGCGCGGAGGTTCTTTTCTTTGGAAATGGCGCCTTCGAGTCCGGTCTTGAAGATCGCCAGCAGCACGAGATAGGGATTGGCGTCGGGAGACACCGAGCGTACTTCCACGCGCATGCTGCGCTCGTTGCCGATGGGAATGCGCACCATGGAGCCGCGATCGATGGCCGAGGCCTTGATCTGATTCGGCGCTTCGAAGTGCGGGTCGAGGCGGCGGTACGCGTTCACGCTGGCATTCAGTAGCAGGCAGATGTCGTTGCCGTGAGTCAGAACGCGATCGATGAACTCCCAGCCCAACTTGCTCAGTTGCTCCTCTCCCTTGGCGTCCCAGAACAGATTGGTTCCGTTCTGGTTCACCGATACGTTGGTGTGCATACCGTTGCCGTTCACGCCGACGACAGGCTTGGGCAAAAAGCTTGCCGTGAGGTCCATCTTGGTGGCGATCTGGCGGCAGATGAGCTTATATAGCTGGATCTGGTCCGCGGCGGCGACCACGTCCGAATAGCTGTAGTTGATTTCGAATTGCGAGGGCGCCACTTCCGGATGGTCCTTCTCGTTCTGAAAACCCATGGCGCGCTGCACGTCGGCGGCGGTGTCGATGAAGCTCCGCAGCGGATCGCCCGGCAGCGAATGATAGTAGCCTCCGGTGTTGACGTATTCGAAACGGCCGGTCTCGTGAAAGTGGCGTTCGGCATCGCGGCCGCGGAACAAGAAGCCTTCGATTTCATTGGCCGCATGGAACCGGTAGCCCTGCTTCTGATACATACTGTCGCTGAAGCGGTGCAATACGCTGCGCAGATCGCCGCCGTACGGGGTGCCGTCTTTGTCGATGACCTCGCCGAAAATGAGCACCTTACCGGGTCCGAAGATATCGGCCGGCGCCCAATAGAACGCCGCCCAGTCGATGGCCAGCCGCAAATCGCTCTCGCGCTGCGCGGTAAAGCCGCGGATGGAGGAGCCATCGAAGGTCAGGTTATCCCAGCTTTTGACCAGAAACTGCTTGTCGTAATCGAGCATGTGCAGCCGGCCTTCGAGGTCGCTGAATAGCACGGTCACGGCCTTGATGCGCTTCTCCTCTTTCAGATACTTGATCCGCTCCTCCCGGATCTGGTCCGCGGGAAGGCGCTTGGCGCGCTGCTCCTTGGCCTCCAGGTTCAACCGCTCAAGTTCGGGATAGGGCAGCGCGAGGCGCTCTTGCAATTCGTTAAACATGGGTATCTTCAGGGTACGCGAGCGCCCCGCGGCGAACAATCGAATCTTTGGATACGGGCTATAAGCTTTTCGTGGCGCACGCTTCAGCGTGCCGCGTCGACACTCGTGTCGACGCCTTCCGTAGTCCACTCGATCGCGCGTTTATCGGGGCCGGCGTATTCTATGCGAATTTCGGAGCGTTTTGAGGGTAAGAGTTCGGGAAAACGTTCGCCCCATTCGATGAGTACTAGAGCGGGCTGGTCAAAGAGGTCTTCGAGGCCGAGGCGGCGGACTTGTTCGGCGCTATCGAGGCGGTAGAGATCGACATGGTAGACGCGCACCGGGTCGCCGTATTCGTGGATCAGCGTGAAGGTGGGGCTGGCGACATCTTCCCCGCGCGCAGCGCCGCGGCCTTCGACGATGCCCTGCGCCAGCGTGGTCTTTCCCGCGCCGAGTTCGCCGGTCAGCAACACCACGCCGCTCTCGGGAAGCAGGCGCGCCAATTCGAGACCGAGCCGGCGCGTTTCTTCCGCCGAACCGGTTTCAAATCGCCGGACGGAGTTCATTCATTGCCCGCGGCAGAAATTCGAGAATATCGGTGGCGAGAGCAGCCTCGACACCCCAGCGCTCTCCGGCAAAATAGCCGCAGCGGCCGTGGAGCCAGATGGCGGCAAGCACGGCGCGCTTCCAATCCGCTCCCTCAGGGTCGCGGTTCAGATCATTCGGATGCTGCGCAATGAGACCGGCGAGCATGCCGGTGAGCACGTCGCCGGTTCCGCCGCTGGCGAGCGCGGGCGATCCGGTGGGGTTCACCCAGGCTTCGCCATCTGGAAACGCAATGATGGTGCGATCGCCTTTGAGCACCACGGTGGCGCCGGAATCGCGAGCAAACTGCTGCGCCGCCCCGAGGCGGTCCGCTTGAACTTCCTTGGCCGATTTGCCGGCGAGGCGGCCCATTTCGCCGGGATGCGGCGTCAAAATTCGGATGCGATCGGTGTGCGGCAGATGGCCGGCGAGGGCGTTGAGAGCGTCGGCATCGACCACCGCCGGCAGTTCGGCCTCTTCGTAAATGCGCCGCACGAGACGCACAGTTTCTTCCTCGGTCCCGAGACCCGGGCCGAGCGCGAGCACGGTCATCTTCTTCAACAGCGCAAAGATACGATCCGCATCGGCGAGAGATAAGCGGCCGGAGGCGGTTTCTTCAAGCGGTTCGGTCATCAGCTCGGGACGCAAAGCGGCGACCATCGCGAGCGCGCTTTTGGGGACGGCTACGGTAACCAGCCCGGCGCCGCTGCGATACGCGCCGAGACCGGCCATGGCCGGCGCGCCGCTCTTGCCGAACGATCCGCCGACAACGAGCACATGGCCGTACATGCCTTTGTTGGAGTTCGCCGGCCGCGGGGA
>JBOGMI010000292.1:0-6229 GCA_050746645.1 Bryobacteraceae bacterium
TGGGGTGCTCAGGCAGTGTGGGGCGCACAAGCCGTATGGGGTGCGCAGGCGGTGTGGGGTGCGCAAGCGGTATGGGGCGCCAGCACCGGCGACATCGAACCGCTCAGCTTCCTCGGCGAGAAATAATCCAGGCTTTGCTCCCGACCCATCGGCCCCGGCGATCGCACGATCGCCGGGGCCGTTTTCTTGTTGAGCGCATCCCGCTCCGCTCCCTCACGGTCGCGGCTTCAGTTGGCCATAATAAAAACGATGAGCACAAAAATGCCGGCGCTGGTGAATTTCGCCCGCGAGCCCTTCTCTGTTGAGTTGCGCGAAGTTCCCGTGCCCGAACCCGGCGAGCGCGACGTTCTGCTCCGCGTTCGGGGCGTCAGTGTTTGCGGGAGCGACCTGCACCAGTGGCGCGGCTCGAACGGCTGGCACGTGAATTACCCGTGTATCCTCGGCCATGAATTCGGCGGCGTGGTTGCAAAGACTGGCAAAGCCGTCGCGGGCTTCGAAGAAGGCGACCGCGTAGTAAGCGAAACCGCGGCGGTGATCGACGAAACTTCTCCGCTCTCGCGCCGCGGCTTATATAATCTCGATCCGGCGCGCCGCGGCTTCGGCTACGGTGTCGACGGCGCCATGACCGAATACGTGCGCGTGCCCGAGCGCTGTCTGCACCATATTCCCGCAAGCATTCCGTTCGAAAAAGCCGCGCTGACCGAACCTTGCTGTGTCGCCTATAACGCAATCTGCGTGAATGGACACGTGCGGCCGGGCGATACCGTGCTGGTACTCGGTCCCGGGCCCATCGGGCTGCTCTGCGCAATGATGGCTAAGCTAAGCGGCGCCGGAAAAGTGATCGTAGCTGGACTGCCGGCCGATCGTTTGCGCCTCGAAGCGGCGAAGAAGGTCGGCGCCACGACGACGCTCGATGGCGGCGTTCTGGAACATATTGCAAACCTCGGCGATGGATTGGGCGCCGATGTGGTGGTGGACGCCGCCGGTGTTTCCGCGACCATGCAGATGGCGTTGCAGGCGGTGCGGCCCATGGGCCAGATCGTGAAGGTGGGCTGGGGGCCGCAGCCGATGCAATTCAGCCTTGATCCGCTGGTGCAAAAGAACGCCGTGATTCACGGCAGCTTTTCGCACAACTGGCCGATCTGGGAAAGGGTCCTTTCGATGCTCGGCTCAGGGCAGATCGATCTGGATCCCGTGATCAGCCGCGTTGCTGCACTCTCCGACTGGCACGAATGCTTCGAGCGCATGGAGCGCGGCGAGTACGTCAAGGCCGTCCTACAACCTTGATCGGCTATGCGGCGCTATGCCGGCTAAGCTGGAAAGCTCGCATTTCCGCAGCGTCGTCGAGAATGCCGCCAGGACCGTCAGAGTGGCAAGCGATTCGCCCGGCAGAAGACGAACTACTTGCCGAGCTCGTCAGGATCCTGGAAAGACGTAAACCACCCCATTGCACACGCCAAAGGAGCCGTGATACACTTCCTTTGGTGTGTACAAAGGAATGCCTCCGATCAAATCCGAAGTGCTTCAGGGCACGCTTGACCTGATGGTTCTGAAAACGCTGGATGCCATGGGTCGTCTGCACGGCTATGGAATAGCCCGGCGGATCGAGCAATTGAGCGAAGAACTGCTCCATTTGAACGAGGGGACTGTTTATGCCGCGCTGCTGCGGCTGCTGCAAAACGGCTGGATCTCTTCGGAATGGGGTGCGTCGGAGAATAACCGGAAGGCCAAGTTTTATTCCATTACGAAATCCGGCCGGAAGCAGCTTGCGCGGGAGACAGAGAGTTGGGAGCGCATCTCCGGCGTAATCGGCCGCGTGCTGCAACTGGAGAGCCGGAAATGACTCTGCGCTCCGTTCTCGCCCGAATCCGCGCGTCGTTCGCCTCGCGACGTTCCGAGGAGGACGATGAGGAACTCCAGGCGCATCTCGCGATGCTGGCCGAACGTTTCGAGCGCCAGGGGATGACTCCGGAAGAAGCGGCGTTCGCGGCCAAGCGGCAGTTCGGAGGCGTCACTCGGGCCAAAGAAAATCTTCGCGAGCGCCGCGCACTGCTGCATTTCGACGTACTGCTGCGAGATCTGAAATACGCGTATCGCCAGATTCGAGGGAATCCCGGCTTCACCGCGACTGCCGCGCTGACGCTGGCGCTGGGGATTGGCGCGACGACGGCAGTGTTCGCGGTTGTTTATGCCGTGTTGCTGAATCCGCTTCCCTATTCGCAGCCGAACCAGCTGGTTTTGCTCCAGATGCGCCGTACAAATGGAGCTCCAAATTCACTCTCCTATCCCAATTTTTTCGATCTACGCGCACATAATCAGGTATTCGAGCATCTGGTTTCGTTTCGCGAAGAGTCATTTACAGTCTCCAATACGCAACCGGCGATTAGCGTCGATGGCGAGATCGTGTCCTGGGACCTGTTTCCCTTGCTCGGAATACGGCCTGCGCTGGGTCGCGGTTTTCTGCCCAGCGAAGAACGCGCTGGAACGCATGTCGTGATTCTCAGCCACGAGCTATGGCAGAGCCGCTTTGGTGGGAATAGAAAGATTATCGGCCGATCCATCAAGATTAACGGCGAGCTGTTTACGGTGGTCGGTGTCGCGCCTGCAGGCTTTCAGTTCCCTCCGCAAAGCCCGAACGTGCAGTTGTGGACCACGCTTTCGGTTGATTTAGCTGATTACGCTAAGCAGCGCGGCGCAGGCGTGCTGGATGCCGCCATCGGGCGACTCAAGCCGGGCGTGACACTGCAGCAAGCCCAAGCGCAAATGGACTCTGTCGCGGGGGCTCTTGCGAAAGAATACCCGAACTCGAACCGGAACATGCCTGCCACTTACGTCAAGCCCGCGTTCGAGGTACTCGTCGGCAGCACTCGCGGCCCGCTCTTTATCCTGCTTGGCGCAGTTGGCTTGCTTCTGCTGATCGCCTGTGCCAACGTTGCGAATCTTCTGCTGGCTCGCAGCACGGATCGCGGCCGCGAGTTTGCTTTGCGCGCGGCTTTGGGCGCTTCACGTCCGGCATTGATACGGCAACTATTGGTTGAGAGCCTCGCGCTCGGATTGCTCGGCAGCGGCGCCGGTGTTCTGCTCGCCATTCTGGCTCTACACGCGATCTTGCCTTTTGCGGGAACCAGCATTCCTCGCATCGTGCAAGCAGGCCTGAACGGCTATGTGCTCGTTTTCTCCGTGGGGCTTGCCGTCGTAACGAGCGTGCTGTTCAGTCTTGCACCCGCGATTCACGTCGCCAGATCCGATCTGGCCGGCTCGTTGAAAGCAGGAGCGCGGACCATCGGCAGGGGCCATGATCGCTTACGAAACGTTTTGGTAGTGGCGCAGATTTGCCTCGGCCTGGTGCTTCTAAGCGGCGCAGGATTGCTGATTGCCAGCTTTCTTCATCTGGAGCGCCACGATCCGGGTTTCCGGCCGGACCATCTGCTTACGTTCAACATCAATGCGCCCGGCCTATCCGACGCAGCGAAACAAGTCGCGTTTTCCGATCGCCTGTTGCAGCGGCTCAGAGCGATTCCCGGCGTTCTGAGCGCAGTGATTGGAAGACCGATTCCTCTGACCGGCATTCAAATACGCGCATCCTTCGACATCGAGGAACGGCGGGCGCCGCCTTGGGAACGCCCCCACTCAAGCGTCGCGATTGTGACTTCTGGGTATTTCGAGACTTTAGGCATTCCGATATTGCGAGGGCGGGCCTTCAGCGGACGCGACAACGCCAACTCCCCGCCCGTCTTGATCGTCAATCAGGCATTCGCCAAGAAATACTTTCCTGGCGAAAACGCGATCGGCAAAAGGATCGAGTTTAACTCGAAGCTCCGCGAAATCGTTGGTGTTGTAGGAAATGCGACGCAAAGACCGCTGAATCCCGATCCCGATCCGATTTACTACTTCCCGTACAAGCAGCTCTCTTGGGGCATCGGAACCATTATTCTTCGGACTTCCGTTCCACCGCTGAGTGTCGAATCGGCGGCGAGAGCGGTGGTGTCCAAGATGGGCAAAGAGATTCCTGTTTATCACGTGCGGACGATGGATCAAGTCGCCTCGTCCGTGATCGCGGGGCCGCGTTTCCAAATGCTGCTGATGAGCAGCTTTTCGGCGATCGCGTTGCTGCTCACGGCGGTTGGGCTTTACGGCGTGCTGGCCTACTCGGTGACACGGCGGAGGCGGGAACTCGGTATACGCATTGCGCTGGGCGCGGAACGGACGAACGTTGTCGGGCTAGTCATGAGACGGGCGATGCTGCTGGTCGTGATCGGAATCGGATTGGGCATTGTGGGAGCGGTCGCGAGCGAGCACTTGCTGCGAACCATGATCTATGGCGCAAGTCCGAACAGTTCGCTGCTGCTTGGCATTGCCTGCGCCGTGCTGGTGATTACTGGCTTGGTTGCCGCGTTTATCCCCGCAAGGCGCGCTGCTTCTGTCGATCCCATGGAAGCGCTGCGCAGCGAGTGAAGTTCACCGCTCCTCGCGTCCATGGCGTAGTAGCACTTCCGAGGGCGTCTGCTTCCGGCGCTTTGTCAGCTTACGCAAATCGGCAGCCAGCTTCCCAAAGGAAGGCTCCTCGTCATGGGCAAGAGCCTGACGAAGAATTTCCCGATGCTCGGCTTCCGCCAAACGCCCATGACGGTCCGGGCATTTCGTCTTCCATTGATCTCAATGGTACTCAGATTTCCGTCGACCCTGGGTGCGCAGCGGAACAGAACCCCGACCTTAAGGGACGGGCCGGGCAGTCCCCTCACTGACGTTCGGGGTTCTGTTTGCTTGCCCGCACTCTCCGCCACTTGTGCTATTCCCTGAAACATGGAACCTCGATTCGACGCAATGAAAGCGGCTCCGCAGGCCTATCAGGCCATGCAGGGCCTGGAGATGTATATAAGAAAGTCTTCGAAACTGGAACCGGCGCTGCTGGAACTGGTGCGCATGCGCGCCTCCCAGATCAACGGCTGCGCCTACTGCCTGGACATGCACAGCAAGGATGCGCGGGCAAACGGCGAGACCGAGCAGCGGCTTTATGCGCTCAACGCCTGGGAGGAAGCGCCGTTTTACACCGAACGGGAGCGCGCCGCTCTGGCCTGGACTGAAGCTCTTACCTTGATTAGCGAAGGCCACGCCCCGGATGCGGTTTACGAAGAGGTGCGGAAGCACTTTAGCGAGGAAGAGCTGGTAAACCTGACGCTGGCAATTGTAGCGATTAACGGCTGGAACCGGATCGCCATCGGGTTCCGCGCGGTGCCGGGAAGCTATCAACCGAGCCACCGGGCCAGCGCGGGCTGAAGCCCGGCGCCACTACCCTCCTCGGGTTGCGACAATAGAAGTATACAGGCAATCAGGAGAGCCGAAGTGAATTTCGCAAGCGATCAGTTTCGATTGAAGACCGGATTGGCGGAGATGCTGAAAGGCGGCGTCATTATGGACGTGGTCACCGCCGAACATGCCAAAATCGCCGAACGCTCGGGGGCGTGCGCGGTGATGGCGCTCGAACGCGTGCCGGCAGATATCCGCAAGGAGGGCGGCGTGGCGCGCATGTCGCAGATCCGCATCATCCGGGAAATTATGGCCGCGGTGTCCATCCCCGTCATGGCTAAGGTGCGTATTGGGCACTTCATGGAAGCGCGCATTCTCGAAGCCCTCGGCGTGGATTACATTGACGAAAGCGAAGTGCTTACGCCCGCTGACGAAGAGCACCACATTGATAAATGGGATTTCAAGGTTCCGTTCGTGTGCGGCGCGCGCAACCTGGGCGAGGCGCTGCGGCGCATCGCCGAAGGCGCCGCCATGATCCGCACCAAGGGCGAAGCCGGCAGCGGCAACATTGTCGAAGCCGTCCGCCACATCCGGACCATTGTGAAAGAAATGAAGCAGCTCACCGTACTCGGCAAGGAGGAACTGGTACACGAAGCCAAGAACCTCCAGGCGCCGCTCGAACTGGTGCAATATGTGGCGGAACACGGCAAGCTGCCGGTGCCGAACTTTTCCGCCGGCGGCATCGCCACTCCCGCCGATGCGGCGCTGGTGATGAATCTGGGGGCGGAAGCGGTGTTCGTCGGGTCCGGGATTTTCAAGTCTTCGGACCCCGAAGCGCGCGCCAAGGCAATCGTGAAGGCGGCCACCTATTACCGCGATCCGGCAAAACTGCTCGAAGCCAGCGAAGAACTCGGCGAAGCTATGCCCGGGCTCGACGTCGCCAAGATGCAGGAATCCGAACTGATGCAGACGCGGGGCTGGT